>JBATJF010000499.1:0-12522 GCA_049668345.1 Gammaproteobacteria bacterium | reverse complement strand
GAACACAGGCTCCATCAACTGACACCCGGCGAGCTGCTGCAGCCCCCCGGGGCGGTGCGGCGGCGGGTCATGGCGGAAACAACCCAGGAGGCGGACCATGAGCCACAGTCCCTTTATCGTGCCCTTTGATCAGCTACCGGACACCCTGCCGGTCTTTCCGCTGCCCGGAGCGATTTTGATGCCCGGCAGCGAGCTGCCGCTGAACATCTTCGAACCGCGTTATCTGAACATGGTCAGCGATGCGCTCGGCAAGCACCGCATGATCGGTATGATCCAGCCGGATCCGAACGCAACAAGCGATGCCGAACTCTGCCGCACGGGGTGTGCCGGGCGAATTGCCCAGTATCGCGAGACCAGCGATGCCCGGATTGAACTGGTGCTGGTCGGTGTGTGCCGCTACGACGTCGGCGAGGAGCTGTCGACCACACGTGGCTATCGCCTGATCGTACCGCGGTGGTCGCGTTTCGCCGACGACTACCAGGACGATACCGATGTCCTGAGCAACGCGCACAGTCTCCTGATAAAAACACTCAAGGGTTACTTCCGCAACGAAGCCCTGGACGTCGACTGGGCAATGCTCGAACGCCTGTCGACCGTGAAACTGATCAACAGCATGAGCATGGCATTGCCGCTCAGCGAAGCAGACAAGCAGGTGCTGCTGGAAACCGTCCAGCCCGCGGAACGCCTGGATACCTTCATCGCTATTCTCGAGAGTGTGTTCAGGTCACACGGCTCGACCACCCGACATTGAATGCCTTTCAGGCAATGCGGTCGAAGCATGCAACAAGGCAGGCGCTGCCCGGGCGCCTGGCGTCACGGCCGGGCGGGAGATGACATGGCAACCGGGTTCGGAAAAAATGATCGCAGTGCGAATGATTCGAGAGTCATGACGTCGCCGGTGCCCCGCAGCCGGCTCGGGCGCCTGGCACACCTTGGCGAGCTGGCCGGCAGGGTCGCTGGCGGCATGCTGGCCGAGGGCCTGCGCCAGGCGGCACAGGGCAATATCCCCCGCCCGGCGGACCTGGTGCTGACGCCCGCGAATGTCCACCGCGTTGCTGACAAACTGTCCGAGCTGCGCGGTGCGGCCATGAAGGTGGGACAACTGCTGTCCATGGACGCCGGGAACCTGTTGCCGGCCGAGCTGGCTGAATTGCTCGCCCGCTTGCGCGCCGATGCCAGGCCCATGCCCATGAGCGAGGTGGTCGCGGTGATGCAGCAGGCGCACGGCAAGGGATGGGAGCGCCAGTTCAAGCGGTTCTCGTTTACGCCGATGGCGGCGGCATCCATCGGCCAGGTGCATGCGGCGGTATCGCAAAGCGACCGGCGCCTGGCGCTGAAGATCCAGTATCCCGGGATCCGGCAAAGCATCGACAGCGATGTGGACAATGTCGCCACGCTGCTCAGGATTTCGCGACTGGTACCCGGCGACCTGGATCTGCAACCCCTGCTGCAGGAGGCCAAGCGACAGCTGCACGAGGAAGCCGACTACCGGCGCGAAGCCGGGCATCTGCAACGCTTCTCGGAGTGGCTGAAAGACACACCGGCGTTCCGGGTGCCGGGTGTCGAGATGCCCCTCACCCGGGACAACATTCTCGCCATGGACTTCCTGGAAGGGGAGCCTATCGAGTCCGTGGCCACCGATGCCTGCGAGACACGCGATCGCGTCGCCGGCCTGCTGCTCGATTTGTTTTTCCGGGAACTGTTCGAGTTCGGGATGATTCAGACCGACCCCAACTTTGCCAATTACCTTTACCACGCCGGCACCCGTCAGATCGGATTGCTGGACTTCGGCGCCACCAGGCGTTATTCCCGCGCAGTCATCGATGCCTACCGGGGACTGCTCGAGGCGGCGTTGCGCGAGGACCGTGCGGCCATGACCGGGAGCGCAGAGGCGATCGGCTATTTCCGGGAGGATATCCATGCACACCAGCGCGCTGCGGTCATGGAGCTGTTCGTTCTGGCCACCGAGCCGGCCCGTACACGCGGCCGCTTTGACTTTGGTACCAGTGACCTGGCCGTGCGCATACGCGACGCCGGGATGGCACTGAGCCTCGACCAGGGCTACTGGCACACGCCGCCTGCCGATGCCGTGTTCCTGCACCGGAAGCTCGGCGGGCTGTACCTGCTGGCAGCACGCCTGCGTGCAAACATCGATGTGCGCGCAATCCTTGAACGGTATCTCTATAAATAGGATTTTCCCCTGACTGAGTGGGTAACACATCATTTCAGACGAGACGCATTGCTTCTGATGGCAAGGCTCCTGGCCGAATGAATTCGGCCCTACAATGGAAATTTACCCACAGGATTCAGGGAAGAGCCTGTAAATAAAGGGTTCCTGGCACGTTGTCCCTGGAAAGAGGCAGAAAGGTATCCGGACATCCTTGCGCCAGTGAGCTGGCATCAGAACACCGGCATCTTTTTCAAATATCGATAACGACAACAGGAAAGCCATCATGATCAAGGCCTTTGCAGCATTTGAAGCCGGGGGAGAACTCAAACCCTTCGAGTACGATCCCGGTGATCTGAAACCCCGTGAGGTCGAAATCGATGTTCACTACACCGGGATCTGCCACAGTGATCTGAGCGTCATCGACAACGAGTGGGGAATGACCCAGTACCCCGTCGTGCCCGGGCATGAAGTGGTAGGCAGTATCGCCAGGGTCGGCGAACAGGTTAAACACCTGGAGGTCGGCCAGAGCGTGGGACTGGGCTGGCATGCCGGCTACTGCAACGAATGCGCGCTTTGCCAGAGCGGCGACCAGAACCTGTGCGCCACCGCACAGCCAACCATCATCGGTCATCACGGCGGCTTTGCCGACAGGGTGCGCGCGGATGCCAACAGCGTCGTTCCGATTCCGGATGGCATTGAACCGGAATCTGCCGGCCCGCTGTTCTGCGCCGGGATTACCGTTTTCAATCCGCTGGTACAGTTCGACATCAAACCCACCGACAGGGTGGCGGTGATCGGCATCGGCGGTCTCGGCCACCTTGCGCTGCAGTTTCTCAATGCATGGGGCTGCGAGGTGACGGCATTTACTTCCAGCGATGCAAAAAGGAAAGCAGCGCTGGACCTGGGCGCTCACCAGACATTGAACTCCCGGGATCAGGCTGCACTCGAGGCGGCAGCGGGTCGCTTTGACCTGATCATTTCCACGGTCAACGTCAGGCTGGACTGGAATCTCTATCTCGGCACACTGAATGCCCGCGGCCGCTTACACTTCGTCGGCGCCACCCTGGAACCACTCGATATCAATGTGTTTTCACTCATCATGGGCCAGCATTCGGTATCCGGCTCTCCGGTTGGCAGCCCTTCGACCATTGCCAGGATGCTTGAATTCGCCAGACTCCACGATATCAGGCCGGTGATCGAGCAATTCAGCCTGGATGACGTCAACAAGGCGATTACCAGATTAAGGAGCGGTCAGACACATTATCGCATCGTACTTCATCGTTCCTGACCGGCGACTACCGGCCATACCGGCGCATCCGCTTCATGGCGGTGAACGGCCGGCTGTGCATACAGCTCATTACTGCGCTGGTTGTATACAGCATCTGCATGAGAAACAGGATCAGAAGATCTGCTTCAATACTATTGATATGGATCTTCCCCTGATTGAGTGGGTAACACATCAATTCAGACGAGACGCATTCCTTCTGATGGCAAGGCTGTTGGCCGAATGAATTCGGTCCGACTCAATCAGACCGTAGGGTCGAATTCATTCGACCAGCGGTGTTTCATCCGGGCAGACGTGCTGCGGTGATATCCGTGAACAAAGGATGACGACCGCGGGTAACCGTGGAGATGCAATAGACTTGATGGTGCAGGAAATGATGCTCACCTGCGCAATGCGTCATAGGACAGGGTGACCTCCTTGTCTCCAGTGGCAGTAGGCTGTTGGCCGAATGAATTCGCCCTGTAACGGTAATCTACCCACACGATTTGGGGAAGAGCCATTCATTTAATGGCGGGTCGTGGTGGATTATCCGGGCCGCACCGTCGTCCCGCCGGCGTCAGCCGCGGCTCGAACCAGCGACCGCCGGATTGACAGGACAGAAAGGAAATTTATCAGCCTTTATATTCAATCAGTTACCGTTTCGATCCCTGCCCCGCGATGCAGGACGGCGCGTAACCGGGTCCCGATAAATACCTGCATGGATTCACCAGCTTCCGCCAGGTGGAAAACACATTGCCACGGTCTATGGCAGCTGCCACCCTTCCGCCGGAGCTACATTCGCCCTGCACTTCGTGTCATGGAAGAATTTCCGGATGGTGCAGTACAATCCTCCTGACGAGGCCAGCAGGCCCAAGCGGTTACCCGGGATGGATGTCCATGTTTTTGGCAGCGCCGAACACACAGCATCCCTGCGGCGATACAAGCGGACCGCAACAACAGCATCCGGAAACTGATCCGGATGAATCCCGTCGAGGAGACTCCGGCATGATGACAGTTCTGCGCAGCTTCGCGGGTATGGCAACCCTGGCGAGCGCCCTCCTCACACTGCAACTGGCCGGTTGCGGCAAGAGTGAATCACAACCCTCGGAAGGCGGCGGCGCGCCCCCCCCGCAACAGGTCACCGTGCTCGAACTGCAGCCACAGGACCTGCCGGTACAGTTCGAATATGTCGGCCGGCTGGAAGCTTCGCGCGAAATCGAGATACGCCCGCGGATCACCGGACTGATCGAGCAACGGCTGTTCGAGGAAGGCGGCCGCGTCGATGCCGGCCAGTCCCTGTTCCGCATCGACGCCGCGCCGTTCACCGCGCGCAAGCAGGCGGCGGAAGCGGCGCTGGCGGAGGCCAGGACACGCCTGGTTCAGGCCGAACGCGATGTAAAACGTCTCGCACCACTCGCCAGCAAACAGACCGTCAGCCAGCGCGAACTGGATGATGCCGTATCGAACCGCGATCTCAATCGCGCCGCCGTCGCCGCCGCCGAGGCGGAACTGACACAGGCAACGCTCGAACTCGGCTACACCAACGTCACTGCGCCGATCTCCGGCCACATCGGACGCGCCTTGCAGGTCGAAGGTGCGCTGGTATCACCGACATCCGGGGCGCTGGCCCGGGTCGCGCAGATCGATCCGTTGTATGTGAACTTCTCAATTGCCGAAAACGATCGATTGACCATCGACCGGCAACTGGCCGATGGCAGCCTGGTCATGTCCCCGCCCGATCAGACCCGGGTCGAGGTACGGCTCGCCGACGGCATACCCTACCCGCTGGCCGGACAGGTCGATTTCAATGATTACCGCACCGATCCTCAAACCGGCGCCTACTCGGTTCGGGCAACACTGCCGAACCCTGACGCGAAGCTCAGTCCCGGCCAGTTCGTGCGGGTCCGGATCGAAGGCGCAATCCTTCCCGGCGCGCTGGCGGTACCGCAGCGGGCAGTACAGGAGGACGCCAGCGGCAAGTTCGTTTACGTCGCCGGCCAGGGCGAGAATGGCATGACAGTCGCGCAGCCAAAGCCGGTCGAGGTCGGCCAGTGGGTGGAAAAATCCGGCGCCAATGGCGTCGAGCGACTCTGGGTGATCCGCTCGGGTCTCACCCGTGGCGACCAGGTGGTAACTGACGGCACGGCGCGCATATTCTTCCCCGGGATGCCGATCATGCCGCAACCGGCCGGAGCCACCCCCCCCGCACAGGACACCACGACGCAGACCATCGACAACGAGGCACCCTGATGGTGCTGTCGCGCTTCTTTATCGACCGTCCGATCTTCGCGGCGGTGATGTCGATCTTCCTGGTACTGGCCGGCGTGCTGTCGATGCGCATCCTGCCGATCGCACAGTACCCGGAAATCGCACCGCCGGTGGTCACGGTGCGGGCGATCTATCCCGGCGCCTCGGCGCAGACCCTCGAGCAAACGGTCGCCGCTCCACTGGAAAATGCCATCAATGGCGTCGAGGACCTCATGTACATGAGCTCGACCTCGGCATCCAACGGCGTGCTGGAGATCCAGGTCACTTTCGAAATCGGCGCCGACGTCGACCAGGCCGCCCTCAACGTCAACAACCGGGTCAAACAGGCCGAGCCGCGCCTGCCGGAAGAAGTCCGCCGCCAGGGGGTGACCGTCGAGAAAGGCTCCTCGGCCTTTCTCCAGGTGCTCGCCTTCCTCTCGCCGGACGGCCGTTTCGACGACATCTACACCAGCAACTACGTCACCCTGTACGTGCTGGACCGCCTGAAGCGCATCCCCGGCACCACCAACGTGCAGATCTTCGGCGCCAAGGACTACGCCATGCGTATCTGGCTGAAACCGGACCGCATGGCCGAACTCGGCGTCACTGCAACCGAAATCAGCGACGCCATACAGGAGCAGAACGCCCAGTATGCCGCCGGCAAGATCGGCCAACCCCCGATCGGCGAGGGACAGGAGCTGGTCTATACCATCAACGCCATGGGCCGCCTGTCCACCCCGGAAGAATTCGGCGACATCATTCTACGCACCGGGGAAGGCAACTCGCTGCTGAAGCTCAAGGATGTCGCGCGCGTCGAGCTGGGCTCGAAGGACTATGATTTCACCGGCCTCTATAACGGCAAGCCGGCAACCCTGGTCGGCATCTTCCTGCAGCCGGGCGCGAATGCACTGGCGGTGGGCGACGAAGTCAAGGCGACGGTCGCCGGGCTGGCACAGGATTTCCCCGATGGCCTGACTTACAGCATCCCCTACGACACCACCCGCTTTGTCGAGGTATCGATCCGCGAAGTGCTCAAGACGCTGGGTGAAGCCATCCTGCTGGTGGTGCTGGTGGTTTACATTTTCCTGCAGAACTGGCGGGCAACGCTGATTCCGGTGATCGCCGTGCCGGTATCGCTGCTCGGCACCTTCATCGGCCTGCACCTGCTGGGCTACACCATCAACACCCTCACCCTGTTCGGCATGGTGCTGTCGATCGGTATTGTGGTCGACGACGCCATCGTGGTGCTGGAGAATATCGAGCGGATCATGCACGAGGAACAGTGCGGCGCGCGCGAAGCGGCGCTGAAGGCGATGCACGAGGTGACCGGGCCGGTGATTGCCATCGTGCTGGTGCTGTGCGCGGTGTTCATTCCGATCGCCTTTCTCGGCGGCCTGACGGGTGAACTGTACCGGCAATTCGCGGTAACCATCGCGATCGCGGTGGTGCTCTCCGGTTTCGTCGCCCTGACGCTGACACCGGCGCTGTCGGTGATCATCCTCAGGAACCAGGGACGGCAGCCGGGACGCTTCTTCGCCGCCTTCAACCGCGGCTTTGCACATGTGACCGGCGGCTACCTGGCCGGGGTCAATTTCCTGCTGCGGCGGACAGTACTTGCCATCGGGCTCTACCTGTTGATGGTCGCCGCGGCGATCTTCCTGTGGAACATCACACCGGGCTCGCTGGTACCGGACGAAGACCAGGGTTACTACATCGGCGCGGTCTACCTGCCGGACGGTTCCAGCCTCGCCCGCACCGAGGCGGTCACGCAAGAGGTGATCGCTGTCATGCGTTCCGATCCCGATGCCGAGCACGTGGTGGCGTTCGCCGGCCTGGATTTTCTCGGTGGCGGCTTCCGCAACAGTGCGGCGACCATCTTTGTCGCCGCCCGGCACTGGGACCAGCGCCAGCGCTCCATCAACGACATGGTCGGACAGTTGATGGCCAGTACCGCCGGTATCCGTGAAGCCATGGTGATCGCCTTCGGTCCACCGCCGATTTTCGGCCTCGGCAACGCCGGCGGCTTCGAGCTGTACGTGCAGAACCGCGGCGAAGGCGGGCCAAAGGCACTCGCCGCCGCCAGTGAACAACTGCTTGCCGAACTCCGCAAGGACCCGCGCATCGTCCAGCCGCTGACGCTGTGGCGCTCGCGGGTACCGCAGCTGTATGTCGACGTCGACCGCGCCAGGGCGAAGCTGCTCGGTGTCGACATCGACGCGCTGTTCACCACGGTCGCGTCCACACTGGGCACTTTCTATGTCAACGACTTCAACAAGTTCGGCCGCACCTGGCAGGTGCAGATGTCGGCCGATCCGGCCTATCGCGTCAGGCCGGAGGATATCGGCGCGCTGTACGTGCCGGCACAGGACGGTACCCAGGTGCCGCTCGCGGCACTGGCCAATGTCGAGTACACCTCGGGTCCGGAAACACTGGATCGCTACAACAACCTGCAGGCAGTGAAGATCTTTGGCAATTCGGCACCCGGCATCAGTTCCGGCCAGGCACTGGCAATCGTCGAGGCGATCGCCGATCGCACCCTGTCCAAGGATTTCAGTTACGAGTGGACCTCAGCCTCTTTCCAGGAAAAACGCTCCAGCGGCACCTCCGGCCTTGCCCTGGGCCTGGCGGTGCTGATGGTGTTCCTGATCCTCGCCGCGCAGTACGAAAAATGGTCGCTGCCGATCGCCGTGCAGCTGGCGCTGCCGTTCGGCACCTTCGGGGCGCTGGCCGCTGTCTGGCTGCGCGGTCTCAACAACGACGTCTATTTCCAGATCGGTCTGGTGACATTACTCGGACTGGCGGCGAAAAACGCCATCCTGATTGTCGAATACGCCCTGCTCAAGAAGGGCGAAGGCTATTCCGCCTGCGCCGCGGCCATGGAGGCGGCGCGGCTGCGCTTCAGGCCGATCCTGATGACGTCGCTGGCGTTCATCCTCGGCGTCATGCCGCTGGCGATTTCGACCGGTGCCGGCGCCGGGGCCCGTCACGCTGTCGGCACCGGTGTCGCGGGCGGCATGCTGGCGGCTACCTTCCTGGCGATCTTCTTCATCCCGCTGTTCTACCGGCTGGTGACCGACCGCCGCCTGCGGACCGACCCGGACGATTTCGAGCAGATGCCGCACCGGCCACCGCACACGTCGCCGCACACACCCAGTCATCACCCGGTGGAGCCGCGATGAGCCAGCAACGCCCCCGCGCGCGTCGAACGACTGACCGGGGCTCCCGATGTATCGCGAAAATCGCGCAAGACAGGGCGCGGTAGTGCGATGACTTTCAGATCATAGCTGATGACATCATGGCATGCCTGGCCCGCACAAGCTGAATGTCAGCCATACACCCTGCGGCCCAGATGTTGTGCAAGGCGGCGCATGGCCGGCGAGGCGTCGTCGGCGCGTAACTGCACGTTGATCAGGCCGGGGCGGCCGGTCGTGTCCAGCGCCTTGCGCAAGGCGTCCTCGAATTCATCCTCGGTCCTTGCACAGTAGCCGGTGACCGGACCGACCAGCTCACCGATGCGCTCATAGCGCCATTCAGCGATATCATTGAACGGGCCCTCCAGAATGAAACGTTCCGTGCTGTAGCCATGATTGTTGAACACGATCACCACGGGATCCAGACCGAGACGCGCGAACGTCGACAGTTCTGTACCGGTCATCTGGAAGGCCCCGTCGCCCACCAGGACAAGCGGCCGCAGGCCGGGTGAGGCGATCTGCGCACCCAGCGCGGCGGGAACGGCGAAGCCCATCGACGTATAGAAGGCCGACGCCAGGAAATGCGCCCGTTCATGCACGCGCAGGTCCAGCGCGGCAAACAGGCAGTCCCCCACATCACACACCACGCTCAGGTCATGCGTCAGCGCCGCATTCAGGCTGGCAATGAGACGCGCGATACTCATGGGCCTGCCTGGCACAGCGGCAGGCAGTTCCGGCAGCGACAGGTTGTGCGGCCAGATACAGGTACGCGGGGCAATGGCCGCGCACAGTGCAAGCAGGAAATCGCGCAGGTGGACATCGGTATAGCGATGATGGCCAATGGTCACCTGGTCCTGACTGGCATTGATCAGGTGCACGGGGTCCAGTTTTGCCGTGAAGATGCCCGTATCCACGTCGTTGACCGTCGCGCCCAGCATCAGCAGCAGGTCGGCACCCTCGACGCGCGTGCGAACGGCATCCGGCCCCATCGCACCCTCATACACACCCAGATAGGCATCATGGCGTTCGCCGACCACGGATTTGCCGGTCAGCGTGGCGGCCACCGGTATGCAGGCATTCAGCACCAGCCGGGTGAGGCTGTCCTGCAGGCCACGGCGGTGTATCTCGACGCCGGCCAGAATGACCGGACAGGCAGCATGCTCGAGTCGCCGCAGTGTCTCATTGACGGCTTCGGCCAGTGCATCGGGATCGCCGTCGTCCACTCCGGCCTCGGCGGCCGGTATCGGATAACTCTCCGCGTCGAGCCGGTCCCGCGGCAGTTCCAGATAGACCGGCCTGCTGTAGCGGCGTGCGGCCTGCAGGCAGCGGTCGATGTCACGGCACGCAGTCAGCGGATCGTCGAGCACGGCACTGGCACAGGTAATGCGTTCGAAAATCTCGCGCTGGAAACTGAACGGACCGAAGCGGTGATGGATCAGCGGATCCTTGCGCTGCTCGGCAACCCCCGGTGCGCCACTGATGACCACGACGGGCGAGGATTCCGCGTTGGCACCGGCGATTGCATTCACCACGTTCAGGGCGCCAACCCCGTAGGTCACCGCCAGCGCGCCGATGCCGCGGCACCGGGCGTAGCCGTCCGCCGCGAAGGCGGCAGTGTCCTCGCGGGTGGTGCCGATGTGCCGGATCGGGCTCTCGACGAGTCTCCGGTAAAACCCGAGCACGTAATCGCCGGGCACACCGAACACATGGCCTACCCCGCAGGCTTGCAGCTGCTCCAGCAGATACGTGACGACGGTAGGCGGTGCATTCATGGCAGCCCTGCTCTCCGCACCGGTAGTTCTGTTCATTCCAGCAGCCGCCGGCTCGCCCGGGACCGCGGGTAGCGTTCCTTTTCGATACGGTAGTACGCCAGCAGCAGATCTTCCTCCAGCCTTACCTGCCGGCGGGTATCACGCAGTGGCAGATCGAGATAAGGATCGAAATCGACCCGGTCCAGCGGCTGGCAGCCGGAAATACCACCCAGCCGCACGGCATCGCGGAAGATGCAGACCGATCCGCTATCGAAAGTATAGGGCAGCGGATACAGGTGTCGTGCCAGCATGCCGAACAGCCAGGCCTCGAGGCAGCGCACCCGCCCGGTGCTGCCCATGGTGAAGCCGATGGTGAAGGCCTCGTCCGCAATCAGCAGGCCGCGGCCGAGCAGGATGTGGATGCGGTCATGCGCCGCCAGATCTACCGCACCGTGAAACAGCGTGATCCCGGGCAACCGGTATTTCGGGTTTTCCAGCAGGCGTACGATCAGCGGAATCGCCTGCTGGCGGGCACCGACAGCGGCCAGGCTGTCCAGCCCCTGGCGCAGGGTCAGGTCGCCGTGCTGTAACGGGATATGCCACTCATACCAGTTCATACATCCTTCACCTCGGGTGCAAAACCGCGCCGAGCGGTGTTTTCCGTGATACAAACCGGGTCCATGAACTGCCGGAGATAGTCGGGCCCGCCCGCCTTGCTGCCCATGCCGCTCAGCCGGAAGCCGCCGAACGGCTGGCGCGACACCAGCGCACCGGTGATCCTGCGGTTCAGATACAGGTTGCCGACCCGGAACGTCGTGCGGGCCAGCTCCAGGTGCACGGGACGGCGCGAATAGACTCCACCCGTCAGCGCATAGCGGGTGCTGTTCGCAAGTTCAATGGCCTGTTCGAACGTGGCGGCGCGCAGCACGGCCAGCACCGGCCCGAAGATCTCCTCCTGTGCAAGCGGATCGTCCATCGCGACATCCGTAAAGATGGCCGGCGCCAGGTAACAGCCTGGCTCCGGCAGGTCGACGCGCTCCGGCGTGATCAGCCTTGCCCGTGACCTGCCTGCCTCGATCACGCGCGCGATGCGCCGCTGTGCAACGACATCGATCACCGGCCCCAGCAGCCGGCCGGGATCATGCGGATCGCCGATGGTGAGGCTCTCCGTAGCCTCGCGCAGACGCTCCACAAAGCTGTCGTGGATTCCGCCCACCACGATGACCCGCGAGGCCGCGCTGCATTTCTGTCCCTGGTAACCGAAGGCAGACTGCAGCACACCCGGTATCGCGGCATCCAGGTCTGCGTCGTTATCGATGATGATGGCGTTCTTGCCGCCCAGCTCGGCGATCACCCGCTTGATATGGGACTGACCCGGGGCGACCCGGGCGCCGGTCTCAAGCAGCTGCGTCCCTACCTCACGCGAACCGGTAAAGGCGATGATGGCCACCTCGGGATGCGCGGCCAGCCAGGCGCCGGTTTCGCGACCGGGACCGGGCAGGAAATTGACCACGCCCGGCGGAATGCCGGCCTGCATGACCAGTGCCATGAAGCGCGCCGCAATCACCGGTGTCAGCGATGAGGGTTTCAGGATGGCGGTATTGCCCGTGACGATGGTCGCGGCCAGCATCCCGGCGAGGATGGCCAGCGGGAAATTCCAGGGTGCGATCACCACGCCGACACCGCGCGGCCGGTAGTGCATGACATTGTGTTCGCCGGCCAGCTCGACAACCTCGCCCGCGGCCAGCCGCTCCGCCTGACTGGCATAATAGTTCAGGAAATCGATCGCCTCGCAGACATCGGCATCCGCCTCGCACCAGTGCTTGCCGGCCTCCAGCACCTGCCAGGCGGCCAGTCGGTCGCGCTGTTCGCTGACCAGCGCCGCGAGCCGGCGCAGAT
>JBATJF010000498.1:0-2444 GCA_049668345.1 Gammaproteobacteria bacterium | reverse complement strand
TATCGATCCGGTTGCAGTCACACTGCATACGAATAAAGGGGTCATCACTTCAAGCAATCCCCTCGAACAGGCGCGTCAGTGCGCTTACAAATTAATCAATAAGCTGGAAAAAGACCCGCAGCTTGTCAGGCACGATGGGCGATACAAGGGTAGATTGGCTTTCCCGTACGGGTACGGGGTTGTGCTCTCGAATATTACTCGTAATCAGTTCGAAAGCTCTGGTCTGGGTGATGTGCTGCCAGAGCATCAAGTCATTTGCCGCGATGAGATGACAGAATCTGTTGAGGTAGAAGAATTTCAGAAGCGATTGTGGGATATGTTCAATGTCGGTTTTAACTGTCAGCTGACCTTGCCACAAATCGACCGGGTACGTTGGCATCTCTTTCCAGAAGTACGAATCGGGAATGGGCAGATATCGATGTTTGATGAGGATGATGAGGAGAAGCGTGAAGCATCAGTGCTACCAGATCTCATGAAGGTGATGGATATTCAGCAGGAGCAGCTGGCGCGGAGCCTGGGGGAGGGGCATCGCATTATTCATGGTGTCGCAGGCTCTGGAAAAACACTCATCCTGGGATACCGCTGCCTGTATCTTGCCGATGTTTTGCATCAACCGATATTGGTGTTGTGTTTCAACATCACACTGGCCGCGCGACTGCGATCATTGATGCAGGAAAAGGGGATCAATGATCGGGTGCATGTGTACCATTTTCATGACTGGTGTGGAGAGATGCTCAAGCGCTACCACATCAAAAAACCCGAATCAGGTCCAGGCTATATGGACAGGCTAGTCAATCAAGTGATCCAGGCTGTCGAAGACGGGCATATTCCCAAAGGTCAGTACGGTGCATTGATGGTAGATGAAGGTCATGACTTTGAAGCCGAATGGTTGCAGCTGATTGTACAAATGGTAGACCCGGAAACCAATTCATTGTTACTTCTCTATGATGATGCGCAATCAATTTACAAGAAGAACAAAGCGCTGGATTTCAGTCTGTCCAGCGTCGGTGTGCAGGCAAGAGGGCGGACCACGATACTGAAGCTGAATTATCGAAATACCGATGAAATCCTCAATTATGCCTACAGCTTTGCCAAGCAGTACCTGGTGCCAGCTGATTCTGACGAGGATCACATCCCGCTGATAGAGCCCCAGTCGGCGGGACGTCACGGCTACAAACCGTTTTTGAAGCAACTGTCATCCTTCGACGAAGAAGCGAGGTACGTAGCCAAAAATCTGAAACGCATTCATGATGATGGGCTGCCATGGTTGGACATGTGTGTTCTCTACCCGCAACGCTGGATGGGAGAAAAACTGCAACAGGCATTTCAGGTTGAGGGTATACCTACACAATGGCTGGGCTCGCAGAGCGAAAAGAAATCCTTTAGGCCAGGCGAAGACAGCGTCAAATTGATGACAATGCACAGTAGCAAGGGCCTGGAATTTCCCTTGGTATCTATCTCCGGACTTGGCTATATGCCGGGTAAACAGCATGACCTTGCTGCAGAGGCCAAGTTGCTCTATGTCGCTATGACGCGATCAACCGATAAGTTATTACTGACATGTGATAAGAAATCTGAATTTGTAGAGTTACTGGCAGGGCATGGATAACGCAGCACAAAGGTTCAGATGGAGCCTTCTTACTAAGATTAGATTTAATTGTGCTCTGACCCCAATTTCGGGGTAAATGAATTACCGCGCGACACTATTACCGTCTAGCTACACACAGGCACTCGCTTCCCCTGATGTGCCGAGCCAGAACCCCAGGTTCTTGTCGAGAAATTCCTCCCAGGGCATGTAATGGGAGCCGTCACACGAGAAGGTCAGGCCGATAAGGCCGTTGAAGATGTTCAGCATGCCTGAGCGCAGGTAGATGGTTTCATCCATGAACCTGAGGTCACGGAAACAATGCAGGATCCTGGCAACAGCATCTGCCGGGATGGCAGCATCGGCCGGGTAGTCCCGGCGGGGATAGGCCAGGCAGAGATCGGGGTTGGTGAGCTCATCGATGCCGTGGATGCGGAAGCGATACGGGTCTTCCACCGTCCAGAGGGTGGCGCGGGAACTGGAGAAGTGCAGCTTGGCATGGAAAATTCCGTTGACCGTTATCAGTTCTGTCAGCAGGTCCAGTACCTCGTCGATGTGCTCGTCCATCGGGCTGGTCACCCGCTCCTGGTGGAAGAGGCCGGAGCGGATGGCCGGATCGCCCTTGAGCTGCATCCATTGATCGGGTTGCTGGTACAGGGCCTGCGTGGCGGGCAGTTCACGCAGGTCGAAGTCCGCCCCGAGATAGCCGAGCAGGCGGCCGTCGTCTGCACGGATGAGCTGGACGGCCGTCAGTGTGGGGCGCCGGGCATTGCGACTGATGTAGGCATCGGAGAGGGAGAATGGCTCGCCGGCCAAGGCACTGGCAAGATACGGGCGTTCGCTGCGGTCACGGCCGTAC
>JBATJF010000497.1:0-2420 GCA_049668345.1 Gammaproteobacteria bacterium | reverse complement strand
CTTCAGCATGTTGGCAGGCTGCTATCCAAAAGAGGGTCCGGGCACATTCTGGTATCGAGGTAATCCGGCCCGGAATGGTAAAAACGTATCAGACTCTTTTCCCGACTGGTTGCAGTTTTTTTGCGGCCTGGCGTGGGATAATTATTCAGCTTCGCCACCCTCCGCGGGAACCACATCGATAATCTCCACGTCGAAGGTGATCACGTGCCCCGCCAGCGGGTGATTGAAATCCACTTCGACGGAATCCGCGGCCAGGGACAGCACCGCGCCGCCGACCTCGTCGCCCTCCGGGGTTTCGAAGCCGACGATCACACCCGGCTCGATGTGCATGTCCGCGGGGAACACCGAACGCGGCAGGCGGTGGATGTGGGCCGGGTCGCGCCGGCCGAAGGTCTGCTCCGGCGTCAGTTCGATGCGCTGCGTGTCGCCCGGATACAGGCCGTACAGCGCCAGTTCCAGGCCGTGCGCCAGCACGCCCTCTCCCATGGTGAAAGTGAACGGCTCGCCATCAATGGTGGACTCCGCAACCGTGCCGTCTTCCAGCGTCAGCGACAGGTGCAGGGTGACCGTGCTGCCCGGGCTGACGTTATACCTCATGCCCCGGAAGACGTGTGGCGATGACTGAACAGCGCATCCAGCACCAGCAGCGCGGCGCCGATGCTGATGGCCGAATCGGCGACGTTGAACGTCGGCCAGTGCCAGGTCTTGTAATAGACGTCGATGAAGTCGATGACATGACCATACAGGAGGCGGTCGATCAGGTTGCCGATGGCGCCGCCCAGGATCAGTGCCAGCGCCAGCGCCGTGCGCCACTCGCGCGCATGCAGGCGCCGCAGCCAGACCAGCAACACGCCGCACACCACCACCGCCAGGCCGCTGAAGAACCAGCGTTGCCAGCCCGACGCGTCGCCGAGAAAGCTGAATGCCGCGCCCGTGTTGTAGGCCTTGGTCAGTGCCAGCGAGGGCAGCAGCTCGATGGGGTCATACAATGCCATGCTGCTGTCGGCCAGCAACTTGGTGCCCTGGTCCAGCAGCAATACCAGGACGCTAATCCATAACCATTTCACTGTCGCATGCTCCCGTCGCTCAGGCAAAGCGGCGCTGTTCGCCGTTGCCGTCGATGTTTTCGACACAGCGCCCGCACAGCCCGGGGTGTTGCGCGTGTGCGCCGACGTCCTCGCGATGGTGCCAGCAACGTACGCACTTGGCGTGTTGCGACGGCGTGACGCGGATGCGGAAGTTCAGCCCGGCCACCTGCGCCGCGACGGCGGACTCCGGCGCCTCCTCCAGTGCGTGCACGCGTGCATAGGAGGTGATCAGCACGAAACGCAGTTCGTCGCCGATCGCGCCCAGCAGCGCGCGCGTCGGCTCGTCGGCATACAGGTCCACCTCGGCATCGAGCGAGGAACCGATGTCGCCCGCCACGCGCAGTTTTTCCTGTTCCTTGCTGATGGCGTCGCGCGCGGCGATGATGCGTTCCCAGAAATCCGTGCCCATACGCTGCAGGATCTCGCCCTCGGGATAGAACGCCGGCGGCAATTCGTACCAGGTGGTCAGGAACACGGACTCCGCATGCTTGCCCGGCAGGTGCTGCCAGATTTCCTCGGCGGTGAAACTCAGGATCGGCGCCAGCCAGCGCACCAGCGCCTCGGCCACGTGATACAGGGCGGTCTGCGCCGAGCGGCGCGGGATGCTGTCACCCGGCGTGGTGTACTGGCGGTCCTTGATGATATCGATATAGAAGCTGCCCATGTCAATCGCACAGAAATTGTGCACCAGCTGGTAGATGCGGTGGAACTCGTAGTTCTCGTAGGCCTGCCGCACCTGCTCCTGCAGCTTGCGTGTACGCTCGATGGCCCATCGGTCGAGGCACAGCACCTGCTCGGGATCGAGCAGGTGCTGCTCCGGGTCGAAGCCGTTGAGGTTGGCCAGCAGGTAGCGCGAGGTGTTGCGCAGGCGCCGGTAGGCGTCGGCGGTGCGCTTGAGTATCTCGTCCGAGACTGTCATCTCGCCGCGATAGTCGGTGGCCGCGACCCACAGCCGCAGGATATCGGCACCGAGCGAGTTCATGATCTTCTGCGGCGCCACCACGTTGCCGCGTGATTTGGACATCTTCTGGCCCTTCGCATCCACGGTGAAGCCGTGCGTCAGCACGGTGCGATAGGGGGCGCTGCCGCGCATGGCGATCGAACTCAGCAAGGAGGACTGGAACCAGCCGCGGTGCTGGTCGGAACCTTCGAGGTAGAGATCGGCCGGCACCGCCAGTTCCGCGCGGCGTTCCAGCACGGCGAAGTGGGTGACGCCGGAATCGAACCACACGTCCAGCGTATCGCCGACCTTGTCGTAGTCTGCGGCGTCATCCCCGAGCAGGTCGGCCGGCTGCAGTTCGAACCAGGCATCGATGCCGGCCTGTTCGACGC
>JBATJF010000496.1:0-6207 GCA_049668345.1 Gammaproteobacteria bacterium | reverse complement strand
AACCTGTTCTGCGCCGCGCTGGCCGGCCTGTCCATCCCGTTCTTCCTCAAACGCATGAACATCGACCCGGCCCACGCCGGATCGGTGATACTGACCACCGTCACCGACGTGGTAGTCTTTCTGGTGTTCCTGGGACTGGGGACCATCTTTCTGCTTTAAAAACGTGTCTCGCTCGGAGACGCAGAGGGCCCAGAGAAACGCAGAGAAAACTAATGATTGCCACGGAGGTCAAAGAGAACACAGAGGAAATGAATGTTATTCCCGCGTTGGCGGGAACCCAGTTCTAACAAGCTTCAAAGAACTCAAATACAATCCAGAAAATGTATCCGACCCAATTTATCTTTGAACAAAATGAACTGTCCAGTTTGCGGTAGCGATATGCGGGGTGAGAGCCTGTTATTCCCGCAGCGTCTTAAATCGTTTCGCGTTTGTCCAGACTGCCATGCGAAATACACAACAGATGCAAGCACAAAGAAGCGTGGTCAAGTAGTGGCGGTTTTTGCAATTTTAACTTTGACCCTGTCAATGGCGGGACTTCTCATTGGTTTTCCCTGGGGTATTTTGGCGTTTATAGTTGGCACCGGGCTGCTGATCTACGTCGGCTATGTAGTGTCGAAGATGACATATATCGAATATCGTGATTAGCATAAGCCTCGATAAATGGGGCCGGATACGTTTTCTGTTGTTTTTCTCTGCGCCCTCCGCGTCTCTCGGCAACTGCTCTCTGCGTCGCCTTAGGCGCCTACTTTTGGTGCTCTAACTCCTACATGGCCCAGGCCAGCCTCTCGACCCGGGCTATGCCCGTAAAAACGGACTCACCTTCTCCCTGTAGTCGTGCGCGAGGCTGTATTTATTCCTGGCGTCTTGGCGCGAGACAGAATGTTACGACCCCGCAATCATCATATGATCGAGCAGCACCGAGCCTGAGCGGATGTTGCCGCGCAGGTCGACGTCATTGCCGACCGCGGCGATGCCCATGAAGATGTCTTTCAGGTTGCCGGCCAC
This sequence comes from Gammaproteobacteria bacterium, assembly GCA_049668345.1. Classification (GTDB taxonomy): domain Bacteria; phylum Pseudomonadota; class Gammaproteobacteria; order UBA9214; family UBA9214; genus UBA9214. Next base: position 5,202 of record JBATJF010000496.1, on the reverse strand, counting down.
GGTGATCTCGTCGACCGGGTACTGGATCTCGCCATTCTCGACCCAGTAACCGGCGGCACCGCGCGAGTAGTCGCCGGTTACGATATTCACGCCGAAACCGATGAACTCGGTGACCAGCAGACCGGTGCCCATTTCACGCAACAGGCCCTCGAGGTCGTGCTCGCCCGGCTCGATGGTCAGGTTGTGCACACCGCCGGCATTGCCGGTGGTCTGCATGCCGAGCTTGCGCGCCGCGTAGCTGTTCAGCACGTAGCCTTGCAGGATGCCGTCGCTGACGATGTCGCGTGCCTGCGTAACCACACCTTCCGAGTCGTAGGGTGCGCTGCCCAGTCCGCGTAGCAGATGCGGCTGTTCGTGGATGCGCATGAAGCCGGGGAACACCGGCTTGCCGAGGTGATCGAGCAGAAAGCTGGACTTGCGGTACAGGCTGCTGCCACTGACGGCATTGATGAAATGCCCGAACAGGCTGCCGGCGCTCTCCGCAGCGATGATCACCGGCGCGGTGCGCGTGGACAGGCGGCGCGTACCGAGGCGCCTGACAGTGCGCTCGCCCGCCTTGCGACCGACGTCGGCGGGCAGTTCCAGGTCGGCGCGGCCACGCGCAGCGCTCGACCAGTAGTCGCGCTGCATCTCCTCGCCCCGCCGCCCGATCACCGAACAGCTGATGCTGTGATAGCTGGTCCGGTAGCTGCCATGGAAGCCGAGGCTGTTGGCCTTGACGCGCAGCCCGGCGTAACTGGCGACGGTAGCGCCTTCCGAGTTGTCGATACACGGGTCGACCGCACGGGCGGCGTCCTCGCACTCCCGGGCGAGGGCGATCGCCCGTTCGGGGCCGAGGTCCCAGGGATGGTACAGGTCGAGGTCCGGGATCTCTTTCGCCAGGCACTCGACATCGGCCAGACCGGCACAGGGATCTTCACTGGTATAGCGCGCCAGGTCGCAGGCAGCACGCACCGTCGCCTCGATGCTGGCCGGCTCGAAGTCCGCGGTCGTGGCCGTGCCCTTGCGGTGGTCGAAATACACCGTCAGTCCCAGCACGCGGTCGCGGTTGAATTCCAGCGTCTCGGTCTCGCCGAGGCGCACGGTGACGGACAGGCCGGCATCAAAACTCACGCCGGCCTCGACCTCGTCGGCACCGACGGCCCGCGCCTGTGCGATGATGTCCTGCACCATCTCCTCCAGCCGTGCGGCTTCCGGCAGGGGTGCAGTTTGTTCGGTGGCCTGGATCGCTGACATGGTCTTCCCTCGTGTGAAAGGCTGGATTCTACCGGCCTGCCGCACCCCGGACAAACACCCGGAAAACGGCTATGCTAACCCGCATACCTCTGCGGCTGGAAGAACGGTGTCCAAAGGATGCAAATAGTGAAAGCGATGCGACTCCGGCAGCCGACGGCGTACCACTGGCCGATGCCTGCCCCACGCGGAAATACAGGCTAGCCACCGTATGCAGAACCACGACGACGACACCGTCAGCAAGTCGCAGCGCAAGCGCGAACTCGGGGAACTCAGGCAACTGGGCAACAAACTGCTGGATTTCAACGAGGACAGCCTGCGCCAGCTGCACCTGCCCGAGCTGCTGCTGGAGGCGGTGCTGACGGGCAGGAAAATCACTTCGCACGTGGCACGCAAGCGCCAGTTGCAGTACATCGGCAAACTGCTGAATGAGTTCGATGCCACGCCGGTGCGCGAGGCCGTGGCGGCTCGTGAACACCAGCACGATACTGCCACCCGGGAATTCCACCAGATCGAGGCCCTGCGCGAGCAGCTGCTTGCGCAGGGTGACGAGGCCATACCCGCGGTGCTGGCGCAGTTTCCGCGCACCGACCGCCAGCGCCTGCGCAAGCTGGTGCGTCAGGCACGCCAGCAACAGACCACCGGGCAACCGCCCGGCGCCGCGCGCGCCCTGTTCCGCTATTTAAGGGAATTGCAGGACGCGCCGGAGTACTGAAGTTCCCGCGCAAAACACCAGGAAAGCAATGCCTCGCGAGCCTATTCTTCCAGCGCTGCCGCGAACTCCGCCACGATCTCCGCCGCGGGTTGCACCGCGTGGATGCCCTGTACGCTCTTGCCGGCCTGGTAGATATCCCTGTAACCCATGCTCCTGAGCGACGACTGCTTCAGCTTCCAGATCGACTGCAGGGAGTACAGCGTGCGCATCCAGTGCTTGGTGCGACGACCGCGCAGCAACAGCTTAGCCAGCGGACCGGCGTGCAGGCCCATCCGCTCGATCCACGGCGTGCGGATAATCGATACCGGCACGCCGGTGATCTTCTCCGACAACACGATATCCTGCTCGCCGGCAGCGACGATGGCCTGCTTGTAATCGTCATGTGCCGTGCACTCGCGGCTGGCAATGAAGCGCGTACCGAGCTGCGCCCCGGCATAGCCCATGCGCAGCGCCTGTGCGAACTGCTCAGGCGTGCCGATGCCACCGGCACACACCAGCGGCTTGCCGAGCGGACCGATCTCGTCCACTAACTGCTGCGCCGACAGGGCACCGGCATGCCCGCCGGCGCGGTCGTTCACGCAGATGAACCCGTCCACGCCGCCGTCCAGCGCCTTCTCCGCCCAGTGACGCGCCGTGACGTCGTGGTAGACGGTAACCCCGGCGGCGCTGGCGCGCTCGACCACCCAGTTCGGGTTGCCGAGCGCCGTCACCAGGAACGGCACGCCCTCCTCCAGCGCGACATCCAGCCAGTGGTGAACGCGCTGCAGGTATTTTTTCGAACTGCGCTCGATGATCAGGTTCACGCCGATGGGCCGGTCGGTCAGGCCGCGTATATAGCGCAGACCGGCACGAAATTCATGGCCGTGCACGTAGCTCAGGCTGAGCGGCTGGACAATGCCGATGCCGCCAGCCGCGGACACCGCCGCCACCAGCTCGGGGTTGGAACAGGGGTACATGGCACCGCAGATCAGCGGCACCCGGATGCCGAGTGTATCGGTCAGCGCAGTGTGCAGTGTCACGCGTCCGGCTCCGGGCCGATCAGCCAGCGCGCGGTGACAACGGCGACGACCTCGTCCTCCCTGTCGCGGATCTCGCCGGACAGCTCATAGTCCTGCCTGCTGTTGTCGGACGGTATCGCGCAACGGCACTCGGCGCGCAACCGGCCGCGCGCCTTCTTCAGGTAATTGATGCGGTAACCGGTGAGAATGCCGCGCGCGCCCTCCGGCAGGCTGTTCATCAGTGCCAGCCCGGTGGTCATCTCGCCGAGATTGGCCAGCGCCATGGCATGCACGGAATGCAGGTGATTACGCACCCGTCGACGCTCGTCCAGCAACACGACACAACGACCGGGCTCGAGTACCTGCACGCGCGCCGCCAGCGTCCCGGTATACGGGACGGTATGGCCAAGGGCCTTGCTGAACAGCCATTTGCCGCCGGGCTTGCCGGACAGCAGCTGCCAGCGCCGGCGCAACACGGGTCCGATCGAACGGGACATGGTTTTCATCCCTGCTGCGAGCTGTCATCTTCATGTTTAACGCCGACCCGCCGTGCTGTCCACCTTTTCCGCAGCAGCCAGCCATAGATAACGGCATTGATGGCGATCACCACGGCGGCAAGCACCAGCTGGATGTTCGAGGTCAGCCCCGCCGGGTAGATCAGCGGCAACAGGTAGTTCGGGATGAAGCCGCCGCTGTAAGCGCTATCGCCGGCGGCCAGCCGCAGCTGCTGCTCCCAGGGAGTGAGCGGACAGGGCCAGTGATACAACTCAAGCAGTACTGCCCACAAGACGGCCGGCACATGCAGGAACGCGACACGCGGCCAGCGGTACACCGGCAGGCCGCCAAACAGCACGAAGCCGATAAATGCGAAGTGGACAATGACCAGCGCGTCGGCGGCAAACCGGTACAGCACAGCGACTGGCTCCGCGCCGTACTACCTGCCCGCGCGCCAACTGCACGCACGCCGGTGAATACCTGTCATCAGTCAGGGCGGAACGCGTAGCGGCCGCTGCCGAGGAACAGAATGGCAAGACCACCGAACAGGTAGAACATCTGCAGCTCAAGCCGGTATCCGCCGTGGTCGGTCAGGCTGAGCAGGTCACCCGTATGCATCAGGCCGATCGCAAACAGCATGTTGATGACGATCACCAGCCCGCTCAGGCGCGCAAACACCCCGGCGATCAGCAGCAGCGGCGCAACGATTTCCCCGACGTACACACCATAGGCAATGACATCGGGCAGGCCCGATGCCGTGAGCTGGCCGGTAATGGAATCGAGCGAACCTTCCGAGGTAATCTTGGACAAGCCGTGAAACAGCATCAGGATACCGACCGTCAGCCGCACTATCAGTTTGCCTACCGCATCACTTTTGTTGAGATCGAACATGCTGCCCCCTGTCCTGTTGATTTACTGACCGGGGCATTTTAAGTGCCTTTTGCACCGGTCGATCGAGAGTTGGTGTAGCCGGAACCAAACGGGCATACACCCGTCAGCCGATCCGGTATCTGCACAGCAACCCGTGCCCGCCCCCGCGGGCCGGCGGCTCAACTATAACAGTCCCGGGAGTGATTTATCACGCATTTGCTGGCCAGTTGCCTGCCAAAAAATACCAGCGCCCAGCCCGTCGCCGCCGTCCAGCAGATGGCCAGGGCAAGCAGATCGTGGCTCAGGAAGTGTGCGCCGCGGATTTCCTGTGTGGCGGCGAACAGGCCACCCAGCAGCAGCGGGAACAGCAGTGCCAGGCCACGGTAGAGACTGCCCGTGGCCAGCAGCGCGAAATACACGCCGAACCATGCAAAGCCGCCACTGGCATGGCCGCCGGGGAATGCATGCCCGGGCAGGCTGCCCGGCGGCGTATTGTCGATGATGCGGATATAGGGCATGTCGCCGCCGAACTGCACCAGGCTCCATGGCGTATAGATATGCGTCGTGCTTTTCAGCAGGCTGACGATTGCCGGTCCGGTTATGCCGGCGATCAGCACGAACAACAGGACCTTGCGGTACGGTGCAAGCACGCCGATGCAGCAACTGGCGGTCAACATCACGAAATCCGCCAGCGCCAGCAGCACGGCAAGCTCGCGCCCCCGGGTATGCAGTACGGTGCTGGTGAGAAACAGGGACCGATATGGCCAGCTGCCCGTGACAGGATCGAAAACCAGGCCCGCCAGGTACAGGTCCAGCCCGGAATACTCGCGGGTAACCGCCAGCAGGTCACGGTGACGCTCACCAGCAACACCATCATCCATTGCCGGCTGG
>JBATJF010000495.1:0-1745 GCA_049668345.1 Gammaproteobacteria bacterium | reverse complement strand
TGATGATGTCGCCAAGTGCGGCACCGAGCGTGGCCCAGAGCAGGATGGGATACAGCGGCAGGGTACCGGTGGCGACCAGGGCGCCGGCGCCGAACAGCAGTGCCGCGCCCGGTATCAGGAGTCCCAGCACCACCAGTGACTCCATCAGCGCGACGGTGAAGACGGCCGCGTTGAAGGCGTGCGGATGCAGGGCGATCCAGTCAAGCATGCTTTGCAGCAGTGCGTCCATCAAACAGTCAGTTGTCTATGCAGAATGCTGGCCAAGGAATCCACGGAAAAAAATATAAAATCTGGCGTAGGGTGTGTTCCACGCACCGGGCGCGGTCCACGGAGTGCACTCCGCCACGCTTCAGCGGCGCTGGCTAATGGCCACGGAATCCACGGAAACACACGGACAAATAACAAACACAGCTGTCGTTCCGTGTGATTCCGGTCCGGATAATTTTTCATTACAGCTTATAGCGCGGCAAACACCCGCGCGGCGCACTCAACTGTTTCATCGATGACGGCGTCGGTATGCGCGCTGGACACGAAACCGGCCTCGAAGGCCGAGGGCGCCAGGTACACGCCGGCATCCAGCATGCCGTGATAGAAACGCCGGAAGCGCTCCATGTCGCAGCCACTCACCTGGCTGAAGCGGCTGATGGCGGATTCCGGGCTGAAGAAGCAGCCGAACATGCCACCGACCTGGTTGGTGGTGAAGGCGATGCCGGCCCGGTCGGCCGCTGCCTGCAGGCCGTCCACCAGGCGCCGAGCCGACGCGTCCAGTTGTTCCTCCACGCCATCGGCCGTGGCCAGCTCCAGGGTGGCCAGTCCGGCCGCCAGCGACAGCGGGTTGCCGGACAGGGTGCCCGCCTGGTAGACCGGGCCGAGTGGTGCGATGTGCTCCATGATGTCGCGCCGGCCACCGAAGGCGCCGACCGGCAGTCCGCCGCCGATCACCTTGCCCAGTGTGGTGAGGTCCGGGGTAATGCCGTAACGGGCCTGTGCACCGCCGCGCGCCACGCGGAATCCGGTCATCACTTCGTCGAAGATCAGCACGCTGCCGTGTTCGTCGCAGACGCGCCGCAGGGTTTCCAGGAAGCCCGGCTCCGGCGGGATGCAGTTCATGTTGCCGGCAACCGGTTCGACGATGATCGCCGCAACTTCATTGCCGATCGAGGCAAATGCCTGCTCTACGTCGTCGCTGTCGTTGTAGGTGAGGGTCGTGGTATGGGCCGCGACACTGGCCGGCACGCCCGGCGAGGTAGGAACGCCGAGGGTCAGCGTGCCGGAACCGGCCTTGACCAGCAGGGCGTCCGAATGGCCGTGGTAACAGCCCTCGAACTTGACGATGCGGTCGCGGCCGGTAAAGCCGCGCGCCAGCCGGATCGCGCTCATGGTCGCCTCGGTACCGGAGTTGACCATGCGCACCATATCCATCGACGGCACCAGTCGGCACAGCAGGTCGGCCATGCGGGTTTCTATTTCGGTGGGCGCGCCGAAGCCCAGCCCGTTGGCGGCCATGTCCCGTACAGCGCGGATCACGGCCGGGTGGGCGTGGCCCGCGATCATCGGACCCCACGAGGCGACGTAGTCGATGTAGCGCTTGCCGTCGGCGTCGTACAGCCAGGGGCCCTCGCCGCGGGTAAAGAACACCGGGTCACCGCCCACGCCCTTGAAGGCGCGTACCGGCGAATTCACGCCACCGGGGATATGCTGGCAGGCTGACTGAAACAGTTCGTGAGAGCGGCTCATGGCGCTGG
>JBATJF010000494.1:0-5824 GCA_049668345.1 Gammaproteobacteria bacterium | reverse complement strand
CCCTGCACCATCACGTCTGGTGCATCACCACGCTTACCCGTGGTCGTCACATCCTTTGTTTACGGATATCACCGCAGCACGCCTGCCCGGATGAAACACCGCTGGTCGAATGAATTCGACCCTACAGGTTTTGTTGTGTAGGGCCGAATTCATTCGGCCAACAACCTTGCCATCAGAAGGAATGCATCTCGTCTGAATTGATGCGCTACCCATTCAATCAGGGGAAGATCCTGTTTGTTAATCCACCGGACAGCCGACTCGCCCCTGTTACAGGTAACTTCGGGAGACCTGTTTCAAGAGGTCGGGTTGGTACCAGATTCATACTCAAGCGATACATCTGAACGTCTCATGCAAGATGCAATCCAGGCGTTATTCGTCGCTTATATTAGCGGTGCGTGACAGACGGGAGTCGACCCAAGTTGTCGTTTAGCTTTCACTGATATACCTCTTGCTCGATTAACAATCGACCAGTACAAAAAAGAACTAATTGCTTTTGTACTTACACGGGAGTAGATCTATAACTACCTGGGGATGCTTCGCCGAGATATGGCTCGCACTCACCCGCTAGTAGTCAGGCCTTACTGAGGAAAGTTGCTATGCCTGCGCGATTGTTTTCGTTCATTGGCGGTGAGACAGGCCCTTGGCGTGTCACCGAAATGGAAGTGATAGTTGGAGAGCCGCTGCCTGCGGCGACAAGGCTCGAAATCGCTTCTGGCTCAGAGATTCCATCCGATCCACATGCGTCCTGGGCACTTCGTGGAATAACAAGCAATGAGCGGTATGTCGATCGCGATGAAAGGCGTCAAATCGTCGCCAAACTGCTCGATCTTGGGCGCCCGGAGGCAACGTGCGCGGCGCTGATCCCGATTCGCAAGAACGAGGCCTGGTGGGCGCTCACACAAGAGGAACGCCTGAGCATTTTCAAGGAGCAATCTCACCACACCAAAATCGGACTGGACCATTTTCCCACGCTGGCCAGAAGGCTCCATCACTGCCGTGATCTCTCGGAGAACGAACCGTTCGATTTCCTCACTTGGTTCGAGTACACGCCATCTGATGAGGTGAGGTTCAACAAACTGCTCGCTGCATTGCGTGCTATACCTGAGTGGCAGTATGTTGAACGAGAAGTGGACATCCGGCTCGAGCGTGACCAGGTCTAACCCTTCATTGCAGCGAACGGCCTTCGAGCGCCGCTGAACTCGATCATTACGAATGACCGGAGTTGCTGCAGCTGAGACCTCCACAGTAACTCCGGGAATGTCGCTTTCTGCCCGATAGTTGCCAGGCAAAAGCAACTCATAAGGAGGGTTTCATTTCGCATTTAATGTCGATTATGGATGAACTTCCGGATTCGCAGGATGCGGTGAGTTAAGCGAACCGCATCGGATCCGTTTCGCTTTGCTCTGCACATCCTGCGGCCGCTGAGCGGCAAGCACACTGTGTGAAGTCTGGACGGCCTAGCCGAACCGTCCGGTGATGTAGCCCTCGGTCAGGCGGTGCGACGGGTTGGTGAAGATGTGATTGGTCTCGCCCACCTCGATCAGTTCGCCGAGGTGGAAGTAGGCGGTGCGTGATGATACGCGGGCCGCCTGCTGCATCGAGTGCGTCACGATCACGATGGTGTAGTTTTCGCTCAGTTCGTCCATCAGTTCCTCGATCTTTGCCGTGGCGATCGGGTCGAGCGCCGAGCAGGGCTCGTCCATCAGGATCACCTCGGGCCTGACGGCAATGGTGCGCGCTATACACAGCCGCTGCTGCTGTCCGCCGGACAGGCCGGTGCCCGGGTGGTGCAGCTGGTCCTTCACCTCGCCCCATAGCCCCGCCTTGCGCAGGCTGGTTTCCACGAGTTCGTCCAGGTCGACCTTGCTGTCGACCAGGCCGTGGATGCGGGGCCCGTAGGCGATGTTCTCGTAAATGGATTTCGGAAACGGGTTAGGTCGCTGGAATACCATGCCGACCCGTGCCCTCAGCGTGACCACGTCGGTGGACTTGTCGTAGATATCGCCGTCGTCGAGCTTGATGCTGCCGCTGACCCGGCAACTGTCGACGATATCGTTCATGCGATTCAGGCAGCGCAGGAAGGTGGACTTGCCGCATCCCGACGGCCCGATCATGGCAATGACCTCGTTCTTGCCGATGTCGATGGAAACATTACTGATGGCCTGTTTCTCTCCGTAGAACACATCCACGTTACGGCATACGAAGCGTGGGTCCTCGACCGTGATGTCGCCGACAGTTTCATGAACCTGGTCGGCGCCCTTGGTCTTGTCGACGTTGGTCAGATCAATCGCAGGCTTGGCACCGGTGAATCGTTCCTGTTCCATGAAGGTCTCGTTCATTTATTCTCTCCTGCCAGACTACCACTTTTTCTCGTAGCGTTTGCGCAAATAGACGGCCGTGGCATTCATCACGACCAGGAAGGCGAGCAGCACCATGATGGCGGCGGAGGTGCGTTCCATGAAGGCACGCTCCGGGCTGTCTGCCCAGAGGAAGATCTGCACCGGCAGCACCGTTGCCGGGTCGGTTATGCCGCCGGGTATGTCCACGATAAAGGCCACCATGCCGATCATCAGCAGGGGCGCAGTCTCCCCCAGTGCCTGGGCCATGCCGATGATGGTGCCGGTCAGCATGCCGGGCAGGGCCTGCGGCACCACATGATGGAAAACCGTCTGTACCCTGGAGGCACCGACGCCGAGTGCCGCCTCGCGGATCGAGGGTGGCACGGCCTTGAGTACCGCGCGGCTCGAGATAATGATGGTCGGCAGCGTCATGAGCGTCAGCACCAGACCACCCGCGAGGGGGGCTGAACGCGGCACGCCGAAAAAATTGATGAATACCGCAAGCCCCAGCAGTCCGAAGACAATGGAAGGCACGGCGGCAAGATTGTTGACGTTGACCTCGATCAGGTCGGTCCAGCGGTTTTTCGGCGCGAACTCCTCCAGGTAGACGGCGGCGCCGACCCCGATGGGGAACGACAGTACCAGCGTGACCAGCAGGGTAAAGATACTGCCCATCAGCGCACTGCGTATGCCCGAGAGTTCCGGTTCACGCGAGTCGCCGGCGGAAAAAAAAGTGGTGTTGAAATGTTTTTCCAGCCGTCCTTCCTCGTGCAGGGTCTTGACCCATGCGACCTGTTGTTCGCTGAGCCGGCCGGTTGTATTTTCCTCGCCATCGAAGTGGCCCTTGATGTACATGTCGACATCGTCGTTGGCGGGCAGCCAGATATCCACGGTCTTGCCGATCAGTTCGGGTTCCACCATGACCCGGTCACGCAGGAAGTAGCTCGCGCCGGGACTGATCAGCTGGTACAGCGCCCGCTTCTCGCTCCGGCCACTTGCTGCAGGAAACGCGGTGTACAGCGAATTCTTGATCAGGCCGGCATAGTCGATGGCGTAAAAACCGTCGATGTCCCCGACAGAGGCGGGAAATTCCACGCTGGCGAGATCGACGGTGAGCCTGATCTGGGTCTGCAGAAAGGCGGTGTAGCCCTTGCTGAAGATGCCCGTGAACAGGAACAGCATGAACAGCAGAGCCAGTAGTATGGAGGCCAGTCCATACAGACGGAAGCGCCGTTCGGCCGCATAGCGTCGCCGCAGGCTGCGCTTCATCCGCTCAGCCGTGGATTCCGTGCCGGAGTTCGTGTTGTCGGTGTTGCTAATCATATTGCTCCCGGTAGCGGCGCACCACGTGCAGCGCAATAACATTCAGGACCAGCGTAACGAGAAACAGCACCAGGCCCAGCGCAAAGGCCGCCAGTGTCTTGGCACTGTCGAATTCCTGGTCGCCGACCAGCAGAGTCACGATCTGCACGGTGACCGTGGTCACGGCCTCCAGGGGGTTGGCGGTCAGGTTCGCTGCCAGGCCGGCCGCCATCACCACGATCATGGTCTCGCCGATGGCGCGCGATACCGCCAGCAGCACGCCGCCGACGATACCGGGCAGGGCGGCGGGGATCACCACCTTGCGAATGGTCTCCGACTGGGTGGCGCCCAGACCATAGGAACCCTCGCGCATGGCCTTCGGCACGGCGGTGATGACGTCATCCGAGATCGACGATACGAACGGCACGATCATGATGCCCATCACCAGTCCGGCGGCGAGCGCGCTTTCCGATGCCACGCTCAGGCCAATGGCTTCACCCAGGTTGCGGAACATGGGTGCCACGAACAGGGCGGCGAAAAAGCCGTATACCACCGTTGGAATGCCGGCCAGGATTTCCAGTACCGGCTTGAGCACGGCCCGTGTGCGATGGTCCGCGTATTCGGCCAGATAGATCGAGGACATCAACCCGATGGGAACGGCCACCGACATGGCGATGGCGGAGATGAGCAACGTGCCGGTGAACAGCGGAATGGCGCCAAAGGCGCCCGAGGCGCCGACCTGGTCGCTGCGGATGGCCGTTTGCGGACTCCACTCTGTGCCAAACAGGAAGTCGGTGACCGGGACTTCCTGGAAAAAACGCAATGATTCGAACAGCACCGACAGGACGATCCCGATCGTGGTCAGGATCGCCAGCAGGGAGCAGCCGATCAGGGCAAGGACTACGGCGCTCTCGACGCGGTGTTGTGCCGGGTAGTCGAGGCGTATGTTTTTCCAGGCCCACGCCATGCCGGCAATGCAGAACGACAGGGTGAGTATCCACAGCAGCAGATCGGCGCGTTTGCCGAGTTCCGTGTAGCGCGCGGCGAGGGCATCAACAAGGACATTGTCGCTGCTGCTGCCGACACCCTGCAGGCTGTTCTTGACGTTGTTCAGCAACAGTTCCAGTTCCGCGGCGGGCCGGCCCTGCATGTCCGCCGGCAGTTCCGCCAGCACCATGCCGTCGATAACCGACTGTGACAGCAAACTCCAGGAAAGGAACAGGAACAGTGCCGGTACGGCGGTGAGAATGAGGGAATAGAATCCGTAATGACCCGGCAGCGAACGCAGCTTGCGGATGGCGCCGCCGCTGACGCCGTAGGCACGGTACCGGCCCAGCAGAAAGGCGCCGCAGGACAGCAGGCATACCAGTATCAGTAATCTGTTTGCATCCACGTCTAAATTCTACCTTGGAAAAAAAGGGTGGATGTGATTCCGCACATCCACCCGGGTCGTGCATTTCTGCGAAATGCCTGGTTTACATCGTATTGAGTTCCTTGGCGTTTTTCGCCGTCTGGGCGCGTTCCTCGTCCGGCATGGGGATCAGGCCCTTGTCCGACAGGTAGCCGTTCTCGCCCCAGGCCTGTTCACTGGTGAACTCGGCCAGGTATTCGGCGATGCCCGGGATGGAGCCCACGTGCGCCTTCTTGACGTAGAAGTAGAGCGGACGCGAAACAGGGTACTCGCCGCTGGCGATGGTATCAAACTCCGCCGCGACGCCATCGATCATGGAGCCCTGTACCTTGTCGCTGTTCTGGTCCAGGAAGCTGAAACCGAAGATGCCGATCGCCTTCGGGTTGGCTTCCAGTTTCTGCACGATGAGGTTGTCGTTCTCGCCGGCCTCGATAAAGGCGCCATCCTCACGCACGGTATGACAGGCTGCCTTGTAGGCGTTCTTGTCAGTCTTTTCCATGTCCTTGATCCAGCTGAAGCTCTTGCAACCCCCCTCCATGGCCAGTTCCACGAAGGCATCGCGGGTGCCGGAGGTCGGCGGCGGACCCAGCACCTCGATGGCCGTATCCGGCAGCGCGGGATTCACATCCTTCCAGGTCTTGTAGGGGTTGGCGACCAGCATTTCGCTGCCGTCCGGGGCCGGGACGTCCTTGGCCAGGGCCAGGTAGATGTCGCGCAGTGTCAGTGACAGCTGCTCGGCCTTCCTGGAGTTGGCCAGGGCGATGCCGTCATA
>JBATJF010000493.1:0-15100 GCA_049668345.1 Gammaproteobacteria bacterium | reverse complement strand
TGGGCGACCTGCTGCTGATCCGCGAATCACTGATCGCCAACGGCGACGCAAACGTGGCCGATGCGGACCTGAAAGACCTGGTGCGGCTGGTCGAGACCTTCGGCTTCTATCTCATGCACCTCGATATCCGCCAGGAATCCACACGCCACGGCGAGGCCGTTGCCGAACTGCTCAGGACGCTGCAGGTCGAACCGGACTACGACGCGCTGGACGAGACGCACCGCCAGCATTTGCTGTGCAGCACGTTCGCCGGGCCGCCGCCGGCACTCGATCGCGGCAAACTGACCGAACGCACCCGCGAGACGCTCGAGGTGTTCGACGTCATGCGGCGCATGCAGGCTGTAGTGAGTGTCAACGCCTTTGGCAGCTACGTCATCTCCATGACCCACACCGCCAGCCACATACTGGAAGTCATGTATCTCGCCTGGCTGACCGGACTGGCGGGACAGCGCAACGGTGACTGGTTTGCGGATATCCGCATCAGCCCGCTGTTCGAGACCATCGACGACCTCGAGCACATCGAACAGGTATTGTCCGAACTGCTCGGCAACGAGACCTACCGCGCCCTGCTCAATGCCGCCGGGCATTGCCAGGAGATCATGCTGGGCTATTCCGACTCCTGCAAGGATGGTGGCATCCTGGCCTCCAACTGGAGCCTGTACGAGGCGCAGAAGAAGATTATCGCCATCTGTGACCGCTACGGCCTGCAGGTACGCCTGTTCCATGGCCGCGGCGGCACCGTCGGCCGCGGTGGCGGCCCGACCCACGAGGCCATCCTGTCGCAGCCGCCGGGCACGGTACACGGCCAGATCAAGTTCACCGAGCAGGGCGAGGTGCTGCGCTACAAGTACAGTAACGAGGAAACCGCGGTGTACGAGCTGGCCATGGGCGTCACCGGCCTGCTCAAGGCCAGCCGCGTGCTGATCGAGCCCGCCGTCAAGGACCGGCGAGACTATCTGGGCATCATGGACGAACTCGCCCGCATCGGCGAGGATACCTATCGCGACCTGATCGACAACACCGAGGGTCTGTTCGACTATTTCTACGAAGCGACGCCGGTCACCGAGATCGGCCTGCTCAACATCGGCTCGCGCCCCTCGCACCGCAAACAGCAGGATCGCTCCAAGACTTCCATCCGCGCCATCCCCTGGGTGTTCGGCTGGGCACAGTCGCGCCATACCCTGCCCGCCTGGTACGGCCTGGGCAGCGCGCTCGAGACCTGGCGCAGCGATGACCCGGCGCGGCTGGCACGCCTGCAGGGCATGTACCAGGACTGGCCGTTCTTCCGCGCCCTGATCGGCAACATCCAGATGGCACTGTTCAAGGGTGAGATGAGTATCGCCCACGAATACACCCGGCTGGCCGGCAACCAGGAGATGGCACAGCGCATTTACGCCAAGATCAGCACCGAGTACCGCAAGACCATCCTGCAGGTATTGCACGTGAGCGGCGCACACCACCTGCTCGAGGAAAACCCGGCACTTGGCCTGTCGCTGTTCCGGCGCAATCCCTACCTCGACCCGCTGAACAATATCCAGGTCACGCTGCTGGCTCGCGTCCGGGACAGCAGCCTGGACGAGGAGCAGCGCGAAGCCTGGCTGAAACCGCTGCTGCGCTCAATCAACGCCATCGCCAGCGGCATGCGCAATACCGGCTGATATCGCCCGGCGCATCTCACACCGTACGCCACGATTGGGGTATAGTAACCGGCAGCAAAACCATCCTCCGGGACCTGTCATTCGATGGACAAACGGCTCGCACTGGTTGTAGACGACTCCAGGACGGCGCGCGAGACACTCAAGCGCATGCTGGACAAGCATGGCCTTGACGTCGACACGCTGGAATCGGCACAGCAGGCACTCGACTACCTGCAGGACCACACGCCCGACGTCATTTTCATGGACCACATGATGCCGGGCATGGACGGCTTCCAGGCCGTGGAGGCGATCAAGGGCAACCCGGACACCGCCACCATCCCCATCATGATGTACACCTCCAAGGAAGGCGACCTGTACGTCAGCCAGGCACGTGCCCTCGGCGCTATCGGCATCCTGCCCAAGCAGGTCGAACCGGCCGAGCTGTTCGAGGTGCTGAACAAGCTCGGACTGGTCAGTGAGCGCCGGCGCCGGACTACCGAGAGCAACAGCTTCGTGCTGATGGACAACGTTCCGGAGCTTGCCCTGTCCGCCGCCCGCGAGGAAATCCAGGAGATCGCCGAACAGGCCGCACAGGCCGTCGGCGGCAAACATGATGCGCAGGGCACCCAGGGTCACCTGGGCGAATTGCTCGAGGATTACCACCACGAAATGGTGGAGAACATGCAGGAGCTGAAAACCGCGCTCGACGCGCAGACCACGCGTGGCTCACTCCCGCTCACCGCACTGTCGGTGCCGCTGGTAATCATGCTGATGATGATCCCGCTGCTTTGGATCTACCAGGACAGCAGCACGGCCCGCGCCGAACTCGGCGACGCCAACCGGCGCATCAGCGAGCTGGTCGCGGCACAACAGGATTTCACCAGCGACGAGCACAGCGAAAGCAGCACCCTGCGTCAGCAGCTGAGCCAGCGCGAGGACCAGGCACGCCGGCAGGCGCGCCTGCTCTACGACAGCATCACCTGGGCGATCAATCAGGGCAGTGCATACGACGTGCACGAGGAAGCGTTCAGCGACCGGCGCCTGACGGTGGTCCAGGAACTCGTGACGCGCCTGAGATCACTCGGCTTCCAGGGCACGGTGCAGCTGGAGTCACACCTCGGCGAATTCTGCCTGACCGGCAACGACGTGGACGGTTATGTCGAGGCGCCGGCCGACCTGCCGGTCACGTCCTGCGACCTGGTCGGCCATCCCCTGCAGCAACTGCCCGCGCTCGGCGAGCGCCAGTCGATCGCCTTCGCCAACTTCCTCGCCACCTCGCCGCTGGTCAACAGCGGCGACATCCACCTGGAGATCGCGTCGTTCCTGTTCAGCCGGCCGCGCATTCCCTACCCGCCGCAGAGCGACACCGTCACGGCATACGAGTGGAACCGCGTCGCGGCCGCCAACAACCGCGTCGACGTCAGGCTGGTACCGGACACGGAATCGACGCGGCAATGACTCAGCCCGGTTGCGCGGAGCAGACAAGCCGCACGGCTCCCGGTCAGCCGTGGATATCGGGTTTCAGCCAGAACACGATCTGGAACAGGCCGCCTGCCAGCAACGACATTCATCGGCAAGCGGTCATTCGATCACCGCTTTCATCCCGCGATGGCAGGAGCTAGCCCACGCCCCGGAAAATAATTGCGCCGGCTGCGGCTGCCAGCACCAGCGCGAAAACAGCGACCAGCATGATATGTCTCAGGCGCTTGTCCTGCCTGTGCAACTGCGCCTGTGCATCCTCGAACAGCTTGTGCTGAAGCCTGTGCTCTGCATCGAGCTTCTTTTCCAGGGCCATGACCTGTTGACTGGCTGCCTCGAGCTGAACGGTGGTGGACGCGAGATAAGTCTCGAGGGTCCGGGCCTGTTCCTCTCTGGCTGCACGCAACGCCTCGACCGCGCTATCCGTGGATTCGAAACGGCTGACTGTCCGCGCCAGGGAGGTCCCGAGTGCGTCGATCTGTTCATGTGCTGCATCCTGCCGGGCCTCGAGCGCGTCGTCCCTGGTTTCCAGCCGGCTTGCTGCTTCGGCCAGCGCGGTTTTGAGAACCTGCAGTTGTTCGCGTGCAGAATCCTGCAGGAACTTGAGCTGGTTGCCCCGGGTTTCCAGCCGGTGCGTCGTTTCCCTCAGGGAGGCCTCGAGCGCCATGACCTGTGAATGCCCGGTCTCGCGCGCCTGTTCAGTCGCGACCAGCCGTTGCTCCAGTTCGGCCAGCCTTGCGGCGTCTGCCATTCTGGCGGTCCCGGCCTCCCGGCGGCTCTCCTCCAGGCCCTCGACTTTCTGCAGCGTCAGCAGTGCACGGCGCTCGGACTCGGCCCGCATCAGTTCCAGTTTCCCGGCGAGGGCCTGATACTCTGACGTGAGTGCCAGCAGCTCCCGTTCGAGCGTTTCCTGGCGTTGCCGGGGGTTCGGTTGCAGTCCGAGGAATTTGTTTATACTGGCTGCGGCGCCGCGCCAGTACTGCCTGAGATTGTTCAATACCTTTACCTTTTATTATATTGTTTTATATAAATATTTGTTTTCCATGTTAGCACGCCTGCAGCCAGCGAGTACAGAGACCCGATGTCGGACAGGCGAGACCTGCAGGCTGTAACACTCTGCTGAAAGATGTAATAGACTTGCGTTCGAGGTGTGCCGGATTGTTGCTTCAGAATATCATTATCACAGGCAGCGTACCTATCGCCGGTACTCGTAACGCGCACCTTGCCGGCGCCCCCACAGGCTTCTTATGAGTTGTCAATCGGATATAAAGAAGACCGTGCTGCAGGGTGTCTACGAGGACAACGCGGGCATACCCCGTTCCTTTCATGGCAAGGGGCGAACGAAACACGCTGGCGGGTCACCGCCTGCCGGCCAGCGGACCTGGTACCGGAGCAGGGGTGTGGTCGTCGCCATACTGGGCCTTGTCGCCCTGGTCGGCATCAACTTCCGGCTGGTCACGGTGGACGGGACCGGGCCGGTCGCGATGCAGGTGCTGGACGAACCGTCCCTGAGCCTGCCGGCGATCCCCATGTCCATGCTGGCCAGCCCGGGGGTTGCGCCCGGTATCGACAGTGCGCCTCCATCCAGTCTTGAGCCGTTGCAGGCCATCAGGGACGCCGCCACCACGACCGGACATTATGACGCCATGCTTGGCCGTCTCGGCATGTCGATGGCAGACCTGTTCAACCTCAAGGTTCAGACGATCGTCATCGACCCGGGACACGGCGGGATCGATCCGGGCGCCACGGGCCATCAGGGTCTGAAGGAGAAGGACGTCGTGCTGGATATCGCCAGGCGACTCAGGGACAAGCTCGCCGGGTCCGGGAAGTATCGCGTCCTGCTTACCCGTGACGAGGACAAAAAGGTCTATCTGAAAGAGCGGGTGGCCTTCGCGAAGGAGAACCGCGCGGACCTGTTCATCTCGATCCATATCAACTCCCTCCCGGCCGAGGCCCGCCAGCTCAATTATGTCGAGACCTATTACTTCGGGCCGCACACGGATGCGCGCTCACTGGAACTGGCAGAGAAGGAAAACCACGACTCCGACTACCTCATGGGGGACTTTCGCGAGGTCATCGCCAGGATCGGCGACACGCTGAAGACCGAGGAATCGAAAGAGCTTGCCGGCTCCATACACAAACGCCTTTACAGCAATCTGAAACGCCACAATCGTGATCTGCTTAACGCCAGATCGAAGACAGGACCGTTTATGGTACTGTTGGGTGTGGAGGTGCCGAGCGTGCTGGTGGAGGTCTCCTGCATCAGCAACAAGGCGGAGGAAACCCGCCTGAACAGTCCACAGTATCGTGACGCTGTCGCGGGCTACCTGAGGACGGGGATCATCGAATACCTTGAACAGCGCGAATACCGTAGATCGATAGAAAGAGGAAAAACACAACATGTCGCCAAGCAAGAAAGATAACATGCTATACGTCGGGATTGACCTGGGCACCTCCAGGTCGGTGGTATCCGCCAGCAATGGCAATCGCAAATGGGTGGAGAGCTATGTCGGCTGGCCGAAGGATTTCGTTGCCAGGAAGATGCTCGGTAAAAGTGTGCTGTTCGGCAGCGAGGCTCTCGAGCACCGGCTTGCGCTTCATCTCACTCGTCCACTGCGCAACGGCATTATCACGGAAGGCACCGAGCGGGACGAGGCCGCCGTGCATGAGTTGATCGACCACCTGATCGAACTGGCCGGGGCAGGTCCGGATAACGAGATCTGTGTTGCGGTAGGTGTCCCGGCCGAAGCGCTCAAGGTCAACAAGATTGCCATCAGGAATGCCGTAGCCCAGCATGCCAAGAAGCTGATGGTGGTTTCCGAGCCCTTCTCCGTGGCCTACGGACTGGGCACGCTGGACAATACCATGATCATCGATATCGGCGCCGGCACCGTGGATTTCTGCATCATGCATGGCACCGTACCTGCGGATGAGGACCAGCGGAGCATCCTCATGGCGGGCGACTACGTGGATGAGCAGCTGCTCAAGCTGCTGTCCGAAAAACACCCCGAGGCCGATTTTTCACTCAACACGGTACGCAAGTTCAAGGAAAAACACGGCTTCGTCGGGGAGCCGAAGCGGCGGGTCAAGATCGAGGCGCCGGTGGACGGGAAATTCACGGAATTCGATATCACCAACGAAATGCGCAAGGCCTGCGAGAGTCCCATGCCTGCCATTGTCGAGACTGTCATCGACCTCATCGGGAGCTTCGACCCCGAGTTCCAGGAAAGCGTGCGCAACAACATCATTATTGCCGGTGGCGGGAGCCAGCTCACGGGTCTGGATACCTATCTCGGCGAAGCCACCAAACAATTCGGGCCCTGCAGTTTTTCCTGCATCACTGATCCGCTCTATGCGGGCGCGGATGGCGCGCTGGAACTGGCGGTGGACATGCCCGAGGAATTCCTGGAGAAACTGTAAGCAACCGGATGCGCCCTGCGCGGGTACGACCCGTCGCCAGCAATAACGCGGCGGATACATTTTCCAGGCGGGACTTCCCCCGAGACGCATTGCTGGCCGGATGAATCCGGCCCTCCTGTAGGGTCGAATTCATTCGACCAGCGGTGTTTCATCGTGCCCTGCAGGGTCGAATTCATTCGACCAGCGGTGTTTCATCCGGGCAGGCGTGCTGCGGTGATATCCGTGTACAAAGGATGACGACCGCGGGTAACCGTGGTGATTCAATCGACTTGATGATGCAGGGAGTGACGCCCCCTGCGCAATGCGTCGCAGGACAGGGAGACCTGCCTGTCTCCTGTAGGGTCGAATTCATTCGACCATTCACGAACCAGCTGTTGGCCGAATGAATTCGGCCCTGCAACGGAAATCTACTCACTCGATTTGGGGAAGAGCCTTCCAGGTAAATGTATCCGGCCCCGTTATGGTGGTCAGGCCCTCGCCCGCCGACTCGCCATGGGCTACCGATCCTGCGCCTGGTCCTCCGCTGGTCCGCTCAGTATTTTCCTGCCCGTGATCATGGCGGATACCAGGTTGCCGCCGCCGCGAAGCTCGGTGACAATGACGGCCAGAATATGGATTACCGCAAGGCCGAGCAGCACGAAAAACCCGGTCTCGTGAATTTCGATGAAGGGCCCGCGAAAGGCGCGCATGGCCTCGTAGGCGGCCTCGTCATACATCTCCTTCGCATACGGCACGAGTGTCGCCGGATCGACACCCGGGGCGGCGATCCAGCCGGCAATCCAGGACCCGAGCGGCGGGTAGAAAATATCCGTACCGGCCAGTACCAGCCCGGTGACCGCCTGCACCACCAGCGATAACAGCAGCAGGGTGACCGCGATGCGTCCGAGCGGGTTGTGCCCGATGTATTGCTGCGGCCGCCCGGCGCTGAAACCGGCCCGGTAGGCCCGCACCCTGTCCAGGTAGCCGGGGCCACCGGGAAGAATCGCCCGCCAGCGGGCATGCGGCCCGCCGATAAAGGCCCAGACCAGACGCCACGCCAGGTTCAGCGCAAACACATAGCCGATCCAGACATGCACGGTCTTCAACAGGATCTTGCCCTCGTTGGTCACGCCCAGTGCCTTGGCATTCAGGATAACCAGGCCCACGGCGATCAGTCCGATCATGCACAGCAGGTTGATCCAGTGAAACCAGCGGACGGTGGCGTCCCAGGCGGGATAGGATTTCAGGTCGTTCATGGCGGGTCTCCGATTGTACGTGTTAACCAGTACGGGGGTTTACCGCCGGTTCAGGCACCCTGCGGCTGCGGCTGCGGCGTCGGCGCATTGAGGTGCGTAAGCAGGCGCCAGCCATCCGCCTGCTTCCGGTAGATATTGGTGCCGTAGAACGGCGGTGGCGCCGGCTGGCCGGGCGGCACCTGCGACAGGGTTTCCTCGACATGATGGATGGCGATATCGCCGCATTCGATCCAGTCCAGGTGCGTGACGCTCAGGGCGACACCCTTACCCTGTGCGAACAGGTGCTTGAAGACATCCTCGACATCCTCGCGTCCGCGGATCAGGGGATACATGGGCAACAGGCAGCTGATGTCGTCGGCGTCAGACCACACCGCCAGCAGCCCGTCCAGGCTGCCTTCCTCCAGTGCATCGTAAAACGCGTCTTCCGCGTCCTGGGGTGTCTCGTAGCGAGCGCTCATCTATTCCGTCCCGGTTGCTTTGTCCGATAGCCGGCAATGCTTGCACTCCGTGGCGTTGTAATCAAGTCACATTGCAGGTTTCAGGCACCGAAAGCGGTGCACGGAGTGCACCCTGCGGTTAGGGTGGTGTTTTTTCCATGTTCTTCCGTGGATTCCGTGGCGATTCCTCTTTTCACGTCTCACCGTTCGGCTGTAGGGTACGTTCCACGCACCGGCAATGGTGCACGGAGTGCACCGTACGGCTATGGTGTTTTTTTCCGTGTTCTTCCGTGTGCTTCCGTGGCCATTCTTCTTTTCACGTCTCACCGTGTGTATGGTGTGCGTTCCACGCAGCGGCAATGGTGCACGGAGTGCACCCTACGGTTAGGGTGTTTTTTCCGTGTTCTTCCGTGTGTTTCCGTGGCCATTCCTCTTTTCACGTCTCACGTCTCACCGTTCGGCAATGCACCCTGCACCGGCATCGTCATCACAGATAATCCGCCAGCATCTCTGCCAGGAAATCCGACCAGTTGGCCGGCAGCGGTTCCTGCAGTTCCACCGCGTGCCCCATGTCCACCTCGAATACCTGTTCCATCAGGGCATCGACGGCCGGTCCATGGGACGTGGCCAGGTTCATTTCGCGGTTGGTGCGCAGGCTCAGGCGATCGAGGTTTGCCGAGCCCAGGCAGGCCCAGCCGTCGTACACCGCCGCCTTCAGGTGCGACATGCCCGGATAGATGTAAACGCGGATGCCGTGCAGCAGCATGGTATTGGCGGCCAGCACGTTGCTGCGCGTGATGAGTCCGCTGTCGGTGCGGTACGGCAATATCACCCGCACATCGACGCCGCGCCGGCGCGCCTTGACCAGCTCGTAGATCATTTCATCGCTGGTGAGGTAGGGATTTTCCAGGTAGATATGATGCCGTGCCTGGCGGGTCGCCGCGATCTGCGCACGCAGGATCTGCGCATCCATGGGACGCGTGAACAGCAGGCGCACCGGGTAATCGTCCTCGCCGGCCGGGATCGCCGGCGCCCGGTCGCGGGCGAAGAAGCGACGCAGGTCGCCGAACCAGCCGGCATCGTCCCAGGCACGTTCAAAACTCGCGCTGATGTCGCCGACCACCGGCCCGCTCACCTCGACCATCAGGTCGTGCCAGTCATAGCGGTACTCGCGGCCGATGTTCATACCGCCGAGAAAGGCGGTCTCCCTGTCGATCACGATGGTCTTGGTGTGATCGCCGGCCAGCCAGACATTGGCGACCGACCGCGTCTTCACCCGCGAATCCTGCTCCAGGTAGCGCATGATGGAAGGCTCCGGGACATGCCCCCGCGGCAGCGAGGGCGAGCTGGCCATCCCCGCACCCAGTGTACCCAGGCCATCCACCAGCACCCTGACCTCGATGTCCTGCGCGCGGCGCCTGAGCAGGTCGGCGATACCGGTGGCATAGTCATCGTTGTCGAAGATATAGACCCGCAGCCAGACCGATTCACGCGCCGTGCCGATGCGGTCGATGAGGCGCGGAAAAAACGCCGCCCCGTCGACGAGGTAAGCCACGCGCCCCGCGGAGGCGGTACTGCCGGTCAGCGCATCCAGCTGCGCCTCCCATTCCGCCAGGTCCATACCCTCGCCCGCGCTGAGCGGCGGGGGCGGCCGTTCAGCCAGCATGCCAAGCGGCGTGGGACGGGCGATATCCGCCGTCACGCCGCCGGCCAGGGTAAACAGCCGCACGACCGAGGAGACGGGCTGGCTGAACGCGCCGCGGACATGGTCGAAAACGGTGTGGAACAGGATTTTCAGCGTTCCCGCCGCCGGCACCGCCTGTGCCAGCGCCGGGTCCGCCAGCGGGTCCTGCAGGAACAGGATCAGGTCCGCGCCGACATCGATATAGACGAAAGGATAGCCGTACCCGTTGTCTTCACCCGTTTCGTACAGCCGCCTGCCGGCGGGCTCCTGTGCGCGCGAGAACTGGTGCAGGATCACCTGCAGCAGGTCATCGAAGCTGTAGGTGTGCTGCACCTCGATCCCGGCAGGCTTGTAGATCATGGGCACGGACACGAGTTCGCCATCACCGCCGCGGTACAGGAACAGTTCGTCCTGTTTGAGGATGTCCACAGCGGCACCGTACGCCGCCGTGTCGGGTGTCAGTACGGCCAGGGCGGCATTCAGCAATGCCAGCCATGCTTCGTGATCGTGCACCGTAACCGGTACGGCAGCCACCTGCCGGCCCTCTCCTGCCGTTGCCGCGGCGGGACTCATCACCCTGGCCGGCAGCCGTTTTGCGTCTTTGCCAAACGGTCCCTCCCGCAGCGGCTCGACCGATACCGACGCATGCCGCAGCGTACCGTTGACGCGATACGCGAGTGACAGCAGCGGGGGTGTCAGAACGGCCTGTTCGATGCGCGGGACGGGCACGCTGCCGTCCGGCACGGTGTCCGCAGGCCGTGTCGTCCCTGCCGCTTCGGGGGGTAATGGCGCAACGCCCGCGCAGCCCGCACACACCAGCATGGCCAGCAGTATCCCGGCGCACCAGGAGAGCATGCCCTTGCTCAGGCTGTTCAGGAGATTTATTTCATGCATGTGGTGCCTGGCGGATGTCGATAGCGGACTGGATGACGGTCGGCACCGGCCCGCGTGACGGATACCATTGCAGGGTTCGGGTAACCGGGCAGCGCCAGCCCGACACCGGTTGCAACTACCCGCACCTGGCTGTTGCCGACGGACCGGGTTCAGGGGCAGTGCGGCAGCGCCCGGGACCGCCCTACCCCCGGCGGCCGGATTGCGCGTCTGCCGGTCCGGCCGGCTGCAGAGCGTCCAGGTGCAGCGGGTCCAGCTTCCAGATATCGCGGTTGTAGTCGCTGATGGTCCGGTCGGTCGAGAAGAAACCGCTGGAGGCCACGTTGCGGATGCTCATCTGCGTCCAGTGGTGCCGGTCCTGCCACGCCGCGGCGGCCCGTTCCTGGGCATCGACGTAGGCACGGAAATCCGCCAGCGTGACCCAGGGATCGTCCGGTGACAGCAAGGCCTGGATGACACCGTCGAAGATGCCGGGTTCCTGGAGGTTGAAGTAACCCGAGGCCAGCAGCTGCATGACCTTGTCGAGGTCCGGGTCCGCATCGACGACGGAACGCGGGTCGTAATTGTTACGCAGTGCGGCAACCTCTTCCGCATGCAGCCCGAAGAGGAAAAAATTGTCTTCGCCGACGGCATCCAGGATCTCGATATTGGCGCCATCGTAGGTACCGATGGTGAGCGCGCCGTTCATCATGAATTTCATGTTGCCGGTGCCCGACGCCTCCTTGCCGGCCGTGGATATCTGCTCGGACAGGTCGGCGGCCGGTGCGATCACCTCCATCAGCGATACCCGGTAGTTGGGGATGAAGGCCAGCTTGAGCCGGTCACCCACCAGCGGGTCGCTGTTGACGACAGCCGCCACGCTGTTGACCAGCTTGATGGTCTGCTTGGCCATCCAGTAGCCTGGCGCCGCCTTGCCGCCGATCAGCACGCAGCGGTTGACCATCCCGTCCGTATCGCCGTCGCGGATGCGCCGGTAGAGATGGATCACGTGCAGCACGTTGAGCAGCTGACGCTTGTATTCATGGATGCGTTTGACCTGCACGGAAAACATCGACGCGGTATCGAACTGCACGCCGGCCTTGTCCAGCACCACCGCCGCCAGGCGACGCTTGTTCTCCAGCTTGACGTCATCCCAGCGTTTGAAAAAGGTGCCGTCCGCCTCCCCGGCATGGCGTTCCAGCAGGCCGATCTCGTCCAGGTCATACAGCCAGCCGTCGCCGATAGTCTCGTTCAACAGTACGGTCAGACCCGGATTGGCGTGCGCGATCCAGCGCCGTGGCGTGACACCGTTGGTCTTGTTGTTGAACTTGCCGGGCCAGATGCGGTGGAAGTCGCGGAACAGTTTTTCCTGCAGCAGTTTCGAGTGCAGTTCGGCCACGCCGTTGACCGAGAAGCTGCCGACGATAGCCAGGTGCGCCATGCGCACCTGCTTGACATGACCTTCCTCGATAATCGACAAGCGGTGCAGGATGCCGGCGTCCCCGGGCCAGCGCATCGCGACTTCTTTCAGGAAGTGCGCATTGATTTCGTAGATGATTTCCAGCAGCCGTGGCAACAGCCGGTCGAACAGCCACACCGGCCACTTTTCCAGCGCCTCCGGCAGCAGGGTATGGTTGGTGTAGGCCATGCAATTACGGGTGATATCCCAGGCCCGGTCCCATTCCAGCCCTTTCCCGTCCAGCAGGATGCGCATCAATTCCGCCACGGCGATGGTCGGGTGGGTATCGTTCATCTGGAACACATTCAGTTCGGTGAAACGATCCCAGTCCTCGCCCTCGCTACTCTCCCAGATCGCCAGCATGTCCTGGATGCTGGCCGAGGCCAGGAAATACTGCTGGCGCAGGCGCAGTTCCTTGCCGTTCTCGGAACTGTCGTTCGGATACAGCACCATGCTGATGTGATCGGCATTGTTCTTGGCGGCGACCGCCTCGGTGTAACTGCCGGCGTTGAATTCGTGCAGGTTGAACTCGTCGGTGGCCGCGGAGCTCCATAGACGCAGCGTGTTCACGGTGTCATTGGCAAACCCGGAGATCGGCACGTCATAGGGAATCGCCAGCACGTCGTCGGTGTCGACCAGGCGCATGCGCGGACGGTCCTGGGTGTCGCGGTAATGCTCCACGCGACCGCCGAAACGGACCACCTGGGTGAACTCGGGCCGTTCGATTTCCCAGGGGAATCCGTCACGCAGCCAGTGATCGGGATCCTCGACCTGGTAGCCGTCCCTGATGTGCTGGTGAAACATGCCGTACTGGTAGCGGATGCCGTAACCGATCACCGGCAGCTGCAGGCTGGCGCAACTGTCCATGAAGCAGGCAGCCAGTCTCCCCAGGCCGCCGTTGCCGAGACCGGCGTCCACTTCCTCGCTCTCGATCTCCTCGAGGGTCAGTGCATGCTGTTGCATCGCGCCGCTGGCCGCATCGCGAAGTTTCAGGTTGAGCAGGTGGTTGCCCAGCGCGCGGCCCATCAGGAATTCCAGCGACAGGTAGCAGGCACGGCGCGTACCGGGCCGCGTAAAGGCACGCCAGGTATTGCGCCAGTCGGACATGAGCCGGTCGCGAATGGTCACCGCAAGCGCCTGGTAGACATCGACCTCGGAACAGCCGAGGAAGTGGCCGCGGTGGTGCGTCAGGTAAAAATCGAAATCCCTGCGAATGGCGTCGGCATCGAGCGGTAGCGGCTCCATGACGGGCTGCAGGTGCAGTTCCTTGTGGGCGGGGTTGCTTTCGTTCATGGTCACTCGCTGTCAGATTCCGGGTTCCTGGTACAGGGCAAGATATTGCTGCGCGCTTTCGCGCCAGCTGAAATCCTGGCGCATGGCGGTTTTTTGCACGCCCGGCCAGTACTTCGGGTGATGGAACAGCGCCACCGCGCGCAACAGCGCCGCATGCAGCGCCTCGCTGTCAGGCCGGTAAAATACCACGCCGGTCGCCGTCCCGTTCAGCAGGTTTTCCTCCGTGGCATCGACCACGGTGTCCGCCAGGCCGCCGGTATGGTGCACCACCGGGGGTGTACCGTAGCACAGGCTGTACAGCTGGTTCAGCCCGCAGGGCTCGTAGCGCGAGGGCATGACAAAGAAATCGGCCGCCGCCTCGACCAGGTGCGCGAGGCGCTCCGAATAGCCGATGAACAGCCGCACCCGGTCCGGGAATCGCGCCTGCAGCAGCTGCAGGCGGTCGATATAGCCCTGCTGGCCGTCGCCGATGATCACGAAACTCGCCTTGAGCTGCCCCAGCAGCCGCCCGGCGGCCTCGGCCAGCAGGTCGCTGCCCTTCTGCTCCGTCAGGCGGCCTACCGACCCGAACAGGGGTTGATCACCGAGCGCCGCGGCAGGCTGCCAGTCCAGCGCGTCGAACAGCGCCGCGCGGTTCGCCGCACGCCCCGCGTCCCGATTGTCGATGCCGTAGTTCATGGCCAGCAGCGGGTCGGTCGCCGTGTTCCAGATGGCATGATCCAGGCCATTGAGTATGCCGCGCAGCTTCCCGGAGTAATGCCGCAATATGCCATCCATGCCGTGCCCGAACGCCGGGGTGAGGATCTCGCTGGCATAGGTCCGGCTTACCGTGGTGATGGCGTTCGCGTACACCAGCCCGGCCTTGAGCATGGAAAAACCGCCGAAGAATTCCACGCCTTCCAGGTGCCACCAGGCCTCCGGCAGCTGCAGACGCAGGAATTCCGCGCGCGGGAAATGCCCGCCGAAGGCCAGGTTGTGGATGGTGAAGATGGAACGCGGCGGCTGTGCCTGCTCGCGCAGGAAGGCCGGCACCAGGCCGGTCTGCCAGTCATGGCTATGCACCACGTCCGCGCGCCAGCCGCCCGGCAAGGCCCCGGTCGCGATCCGTGCCGCCAGCTGTGCGAAACAGGCGTAGCGCTCGGCATTGTCCGGCCAGTCGGCGCCGTGTTCGTCGATATAGGGATTGCCGGGGCGGTCGAACAGCGCCGGGCAGTCGGCCAGCCAGACCGGCACCCGGAAGCCCTTCGGTCGCACCTCCAGCACGCGAAACGTGCGCGCCGTGCCGGCCACCGGGACATCCAGGGTGGCGACCAGGCGCGGTTTTTTCAGCGTGCGCAGCACGTCGCCGTAGGCCGGCAGCAGCAGCCTCACATCGACGCCCAGGTCCCTGAGCGCGTGCGGCAGGCTGTAGCCGAAGTCACCGAGTCCACCGGTCTTGACCAGCGGAAACAGCTCGCTGATGACGTGCAGTACCTTCATCGCCGTCCTTGCAGGAAAATCGCCCCCAGCGGCGGCAGGGTGAGACTGACGGATTGCGCGAAGTCCATCCACGGCACGGGCTCCACGGACAACGTCCCGTTGCCGAG
>JBATJF010000492.1:0-7993 GCA_049668345.1 Gammaproteobacteria bacterium | reverse complement strand
GCATGAACACGGTGCTCATGACGACCTCATGCCCGTCCTGCGTCGCCGCACCCGAGCGCAGCTCCCGGCCCAGGTCCACGGTCGCGACGTCCCGAACACGAACCGGCACCCCTGCCTGCTGACTGACGACGATATTGCCTAAATCGTCCATCGTGCTCGCCTGACCGGGTACCCGCATGAGTAGCTGTGCACCGCTGTGCTCAATGAACCCCGCCCCGCGGTTATCATTGTTTTGTTGCAGCGCATTCAGAACATCAGTGTAGGTGAGGCCGAAGGCGAGCAACTTTGCCGGTTCGGGCGCGACCAGTATTTCTTTTTTAAAGCCGCCAATCGGATTGACTTCCACGACACCGGGTACGCGCATCAACTGCGGGCGAATGATCCAGTCGTGGACGGAGCGCAGATCCGTGGGCGTCACCGGGCTGCCATCCGGGTTGAGCGCACCCGGTTCGGCATTCACCGTGAACATGAAAATTTCACCCAGACCGGTGGCTATCGGACCCAGGCTCGGCTCGAGTGTGGCAGGCAGGCTGCCTTTGGCGGCATTGAGTCGTTCACCCACCTGCTGGCGGGCAAAGTAAATATCGGTACCTTCCTCAAAAACGATGGTGACTTGCGATAGACCATAGCGTGAAACCGAGCGGGTGTACGCGAGTTGCGGCATTCCCGCCATGGCAGTCTCTACCGGAAAACTGACGCGCTGCTCGACTTCCAGCGGTGTGTAGCCCGGCGCTGCCGTATTGACGGTCACCTGGATATTGGTAATGTCGGGAACGGCATCAATCGGTAACTGGGTAAAATTCCATACACCCAGTCCTGCCAGCACCAGCGTGAGCGCCAGCACCAGCCCGCGTCGTCGCAGTGAGTAATTGATGATATGTTCCAGCATGATATGACCTCAGTGATCGTGCGACGCGCCGGATTTCTCGACGTCGGCCTTGACGAGATAGCTGTTTTCGCTCACGTATCGCGTTCCCGGGTCCAGCCCGCCGAGTACCTCTACCCACTCCCGGTCCTGTCTGCCGAGCTCCAGCATGCGCACCTCATACTCGTCACCGATCTGCGCGTAGACCACGGTGAAATCGCGAAACGCCTGCAAACCGGTGCGCTTTACCGCCAGCGGCACCGGGTGGGTACCCACGGTCACTTCAGCAGTCACGTAGGTGCCCGGCAATAACCGGCCGTCCGGGTTATCCAGCACGACACGAGCCGTCACCGATTGATTGGATTCAGCCTGGACATTCACCCGGGCAATAGTGCTTTCGACGGGCTGACCGCCGGTTGCGGCGGTGATAGTGACAGGAGCACCGGCGATTACGCGTGCGCGATCAGCAGGGAATACGGAGAGATCGACCCACACGGATGATGTATCCGTGATGGTGAACAGCGTGCGCCCGTCGGTCTGTTCACCGGGGTTGGCATCCCGCTGTGTGATCACCCCGCTGATCGGTGCCTTGATTGTGTACGATTTGAGACTTTCGTTGCTCTCGATCTTTGCCAGTGCCTGCCCTTCGCGAACGGTGTCGCCAAGCGAGGGAGTCACCGACTGAATGACGCCATCAAAACGTGCGCCGACTTCGCGAACCCGCTCGGTGTTGGCCGTGACACGGCCGTATACGGTGACCGTTTCCTGCAACACAACGGGGCCTGCGATCAGCGTTTCCAGTCCAAATGCCTCGGCCACCTCTGGGCCGATCTTCGTACGCCCCTCAAAGTTATCGTACTGCCAACTATAGGTCTTGCCGTTGTAGGCTGCCTCGATGGACACCACGAACGAGTGCGGTTCGTAAATGACCGTATCACCACGCAGGAAATCGTCCTGGGTCTTGAAGCCAATGGTATCGACACGATCACCCAGTCGAGTCAGCTTTATAGTGAGATCGACGTCATCGGGTTTGACCGGCTGGCCCTGCTCTGTAACCCAGACACGAAACTCCGGTGGCACACCGGTCTCGAATATAGATAACTCAAGTGTGAAATCACCATCCTTTAGCAAACGACCCCGATGAGGGCCTTTTTCGGGTTCGTGCTCTGTTTCCACGCCGTGCCCGTCCTTTGACGCCGAGTCCCGCTCCGAGTTGCCACCGCTGCAGGCAGTGAGCAACAAACCAAGACAAATCATCCAGAAAAGGTGTGTTCGGGTGTTCATAAGTGACCTCATGGCGATACTGTCGGTTGCGCGATGCGCATACCGGTTAGGCGTTCAATCTCGATGGTATTGTTGTGTGCGTCAACACTTGCCTCGACCAATGCACGGCGAGCCTCGAGCAGGTCTTTCTGCACTGTGTGCCATTCGAAGTAGCTATAGCGGCCGAGCTCATAAGCATTGCGTGTATCTGTCAATGCCTGCTCCAGGTGCGGGATCACTTCATCACGGAATGCCCTGGCCCGGTGCAGGCTGTGTTGCAGTTCCTGATAGATAACGAACAGTGATGTTTCGTTACGAATACGCGCAGCGGTGGCATCCGCGTCCGTTTGTGCCAGGCTGGCCTGTGCTTCAGCAATGCGGCCCTGGTTGCGATTGCGCAGCGCCAGGGGAATAGTGATGTTCGCAACGAGCGCCTCGTCATCGCTGATTTCGAGCCGGCGCACGCCTGCTGATACGCGCCAGTTTTGCCTGCGCTGCGCCTCAGCCAGACGCAACTCCGCCTCGTCCACCCGCTGCTTCGACAGGAATCGGGTAATATCCGGATTGCGTTCAATACGTGTTTTGAGGGTTGCGAAGGAGTCCGTGGCGGGGAGCGTCAGAATCTCTCCGTCTACACGCTTGAAACCCGGCTCGGTTTCACCCCACTGCGCGGCCAATCGGTGACTGGCAGATAACAATTCGTGTTCAAAGTCTTCCAGGTCGAGTTTCATGCGCGCCAGTTCGGCCTGAGCACGCGACAATTCAGCCTGCGGCGATTTACCCGCCTGAACTCTTTTGCTGACGGCGCTAACAGTTTCCTGTGCAAGTTGTACGGCTTTGCCAGCGTTAACCATCTGTTCCTGGCTGGACAAGCACGAGAAAAACAGCCGGGCAGTTTCGGCGGCCGCATCAAGGCGCATAACGTCTGCTTCTACTTCGACTAGCGACACACCCGCACGGGCCGTCTCGAGACGGCGCTGCCGGACACCGCGCTCCAGAACCCAGGCGATGCTCAGGGTGGTTTCCGCGCCATCAATACCCGAAAATTCACCGGTTCCAACCGCGTTTTCGACCGTAAGGCTCAGTTCCGGATTGGGTGCCAGTCCGGCTTGCAGCACACGGCCGTCCTGTGCCTGGAATTGATACCCGAAGGCGAGCAGCTCAGGATTACGTGCCAGGGTTCTGGCGACCGCTTCATTCAGGCCGATCATCTGGCTATCACCAACCGGGGCGGATTCTGCACGAGCTATCGTGCCAGACAACACCAGAAACAGGCATACACCTATCCGGCTTGTGAGCAATTTCCACATGAATACATCTCCCGCGTGCTCTACAGAGCACAACTATCAGGCAAGGAACAAGACACCCGGGCGACCTTCAGCCGCTCGTCAGGCTATCAACCAGGAATTAGAGAACGTGTTGGGGAGGTGCGCGCAGGGGTGGTCGCCAACGGGATCGATGGCGTGCGGGAAATCGTTCGACAAGTGGAGGCCGAAATGCCGTGCTTGTCCATATTACGGGCAGCAGGGTGAATATTATTGCAACGAGAATCGGGATCAGCTTAGACCATGTAACACCCGGTTCGAAGGACGACACGTCGATTTCGTCGTCATGGCCGTGGCCATGCCCATAAGGGCCCGCATGGTGGAGGTGCATCCCGTGAAGCGCACTGCTCTGGCTATCCATACTCACATGCAGATGCAATCCGCTCATCTGCATGGTCAGCAGGCTGAGGCATATGAGGGTAATGAGCAGTGCTGTGGATGAACGCATCCACGCAACACTACACATCGACTGCTTTTATGACAATAGTCGTATTGTTCTAACTATCACCTGTGGATGTCCCTGACGAATTGTTATTCTCACCGAAACAATCTGCGGCAATACGGTTGATAAATCCCCATCACACAGCACATGGCACCGGTAGCGCACCCGGTTTTTGACCAGGTGCCGGGTAACTCATAACCCATTGTTTTCACGAGAGCAGGAAAAATGGCAGAAAACAACAGCACGTAGAAAAGACATGCACAGGCTCATGTAACATGCTGTTTCTATTTGAATGGCGCGCCCGGAGAGATTAATCGGCCAATTTCTACTCGGGGCATTACTGCCCCTCGCGCCCCTGCTGGCCGCCGCCGCTCCGCTGTTCTGCGCGGCCAACGGCCGCTTGTCGAACTCCCGACCGCCTGGTTCGTAGTGTTCCGCCTGAATCCGTATATCTTGTTGTAATTCTATGCCTTTATGCGACTTCCACTGTCCAATAAAATTGGGCTATTTGGCCCTTTTTGACGATATTTGGGATTATTTAGTGAAATCTATTGGACAGGAATTGACTGACGGCATCGACGGTTTGCTCACCCCTACTGAGAGGAAACCACCCAAGACCAATAAGCGCAGTAGCCATTGCTCACTGAACCACGTGACCCTGATCCCTTGTGGAAGAAAATGGTGCTGCGCACTCCGATCTTGTCAGGTGCCGGCGTAAGCACAGGTATCCACTCTTTCATTACCTCTTAAGCAGGCCAAGCGCTATGGTATATTTGGTCAATTGCTAATCTAGATAATAACAACACCCCCTTGGCCGCCGCACCGTAAAATCGGGTATCGGTAACCTCTCAAGACATCCTGCATATGAGCATATTACCCGGCACTCGATGGCTTATTTCAGCTTTCCTTATCGTTGTCAGCTGCTGCATTGGCTGCACTTCAGGACCAGAAGTACCCGTTCTCATGTACCATGAAATTACCGACAACAGGACGCCTGGCGATCACACGCGCATCTCGCTACTGCGATTTGAGGAACAAATGGACTGGCTTGCAGAAAATCATTACAGCAGCCTGACCATCGACGAGTTCATTGCCTTCATGCAGGGAGCCGGCGTTCCAGACAAATCAGTTGTCCTTACATTCGATGATGGCTGGAAGTCCCAGCTACAGATCTTACCCATCCTCAAGCGCCATGGTTTCAAGGCTGCCTTCTTTGTATTTCCCGGCAAAGGCATCGAAGACCCGTATGGAGACTACTTGAGCTGGGAAGAACTACAGGGCATTTCCAATGATCCCGACTTCGAGGTGCAGGCACATTCGATGACCCATCCATGGGACAAGGACAGCAACCTTGTTACCTGGGTTGAGGGCAACACCCCGGGGAAAAGCTGCTCTGATGCAGAATATGAACTCAAACAGTCCAGGTTCATTCTGGAACAACGGCTGGGTGTGCCGGTCAAGTATTTCGCCTGGCCTGCCGGTTACTTCAATGAGACATTAATCCGGATTGCGACAGAGGCCGGTTATCAAGCCCTGTTCACGGTGGAGAGCGGGGCAACCCGCCCAGGCGACAATAGCCGGAAGATCCGGCGTATGTTTATCGATGGCTCCTGTGGGCTGGAGGGTTTCCAGCAGACTTTGCATGAATACCGTGTAGTATCCTGCCAGGAAGACCGGACAGTCCGTTAAACCCAACTGCTGTCTGCTGGATTCTTTTCGCGGATCTGCTTAACGCGGTCAGGCTTTCGCTGGCCGCGCTACTTGTAGATCATTGGCAACAACGATTTCCGCTGCCATCATTACCTCATCAAAATCCGCTTCATCATAAGCGACTTGCAGGTCGGCACCCGCGGCAGATGGCACCATCATAATTCCGTCATTACGTATTCCGTCAACCGGTACTGCTTTGTCCGCACCCTGCTGATTGTCTGACAACAACCCCAGGTCACTGAAACTTTCCCGCCATCCCATAAACGCACCGATAGCATAGAGAAACAACGTCCCATTCAAGGCCAGAAATGCAGCATGCCACCAGCGTCCCTGGACAATATCCGGCACGGGAGCCACTGCACACCAAACAGCCAGTGCCAGCACCGCCAGGACATAACCCGGAGGCACCGGGGTCCGCCCGTCCACTTTCGGCGTCCTGCAGAAGGGAATTTTTTTACCGCTAACCCCCTGGGAGATGGACTTGAATACACCACCCAGATTAACAGGAATCAATATCAGGTTGAGCGCATACACGCGTAGCAGGTCACTCCAGCGATAACGGATGGATACCAGATCGCGTCCATACAGATAGAAATAAGGTAACGCAGTCAGTGGCAGCCAGAAACTGTTCATGCTCGCCTCGAACGGATACACAAACAGGGCCAGCAACCCGATATTGACCCCTGCAATTGACGTCAGGTAGTGGCCACGAACCACTCCTTCCGCCAGTTTCAGATCTGTGCTCGTATGACGAAACAGATAGCGCACTAACTTGGGAAGAATAATAAGGCCACCATTGGCCCAGCGGCGGCGCTGAATTAACAAGGCTCCAAAATCCGGAGGAGTCGCACTATAGGCAAGCCGCTGCGGGTAATTCAATAAAGACCATCCCCTGTCAACAAGATCAACACTGGATTCGGTATCCTCTATCACGGTCCGGTCCTGAATATAACGACGGACTTCAAAACCATGCTCGCGGGTAACAGTAACAATATCTTGAAGTGCCGACTTCCTGAGTAGCGCGTTGGCACCGACCCAGTAGGTCGCCCGATAACGGGTAAATCCCTGATGGATAATGTATTGGATATCGGTTGTCGCACCGGCCATCCGTTCCAGCATGCCGGGCGTGCCCGGTATCGCGCTATAGGGCGTCTGGACAACCGCGACCCTTTCGTTTTCCGGCAGTTCCATTTGGTGAACCAGCCGGATCGAATAATCGTGGCAAATGATGCTGTCGGCATCCAGTGTAACGATGAATTCTGCATCCGGAACGACCAGGCTGGCCACTGCGCCCCCAGCATCCTCGAGAAAAACATCTTCGCCATGCACAACCTCGCGGTAGCTCCCGCCCATCAGTCCAATGTAGCTGTTCAGGTTCATTGCCTTGTTGGATTCGTGCGAGAAATTTACATACCGCTTGCGCTCGAAATATCCCAGCTCCACCTCGAACAGTGCGACCAGGCGCTGGTATTCCAGGGCGATCTGCTCCCGTTCCAGGAATCTGCCTTGCCGGTCTGCAAGCGACAGAAGGGACTCTGAATAATCGCGGTATATCCTTGCTGGTTCGTTGAACACTTTTTCAACGAACAGGTAATCGGTATGTTCGGTCATCTCGTAATGACCTGCCTGTTCTTCAAACCAGCTGGCAGCCTCGGCATACAATGCGGACAGCAGCCGCGTTTCTCTACGGCAGTCAACAACCTTCCGCCCCATAAAGACCGCCTTTGCCGCTTTGAAGCGCACTGCTGGCTCAGCCAACAGCTGTTCCAGCTTGGTGGTGAGGGTGCGCGTTTGCTCCAGCAAGCGTTGATCTTCCTGATTCTCTGGATTGGGTGGATTATCGATCAAGAGAACCACGCGCCGTTCAGGACAAACCTGTAGTGCAGCTGACAACAGGGTCTGCGCAATCACACGTGGCTCTTCCTTGTAGGAAGGTACCAGGATGGTCAGGCCACGGCCGCTACGCCTGAAGGCCGTACGCAACTGGCGGATATCTGCCGGAACATGCTCCAGCTTTCTTTTCAGGTATCCAAGGCGGGTAAACTGGTAAACCAGGTTTCAATAAACCAGAAAAGCGACGATAAAAATAAATACCGACTGCTCCATGGCAGCGCCAACCAGGCCTGCACGCGCATGGTCAATCAGGATCCCCACGATATCAGCTGCTGCAAACCCACAGGCAAGCAGCGTTAGCAGAATCAGAAAACGGGTTATTGTTATTTCCTTGTCAAAAGATGGCTCAGGACCGATCGGGGGGACCTTCCTTTCCCCCTTCAAATCATTGTTGTTTGACACATCTGATTCTCCGTCAAATTATTGTTGTTCGTCATCCGACATTACGTCGATTACACTTATTTTACAAGGCGAAGACTCCCGGCAGAGGGGGGG
>JBATJF010000491.1:0-8995 GCA_049668345.1 Gammaproteobacteria bacterium | reverse complement strand
GCATGAGGCCTCGACCGCGAACCCGCCGGTCGCGGAACTGGCCGCCGGCATGGTCAATCCCGGTTACGAGGACAAGCCGGAATGGTTCGCCAATTCCTTCCTCGACATCCGCGAGGACATCGCCGAGGCGCAGGCGCAGGGCAAGCGGGTATTGCTGTATTTCTACCAGGACGGCTGTCCCTATTGTAAAAAACTGCTCGATACCAATTTCGCCCTCGCCGATACCGTGCAGCGTACGCGCGACAATTTCAACGTGATCGCCATCAACATGTGGGGTGACCGCGAGGTCACCGACCTGGCGGGAACGCTCACCACCGAGAAGGAATTCGCCAAACAGTTGCGCGTGATGTTCACGCCGACCCTGCTGTTCCTGGACGAACAGGGCAGGGTGGTGCTGCGCCTGAACGGCTACTACCCGCCGCACAAGTTCAATGCCGCGCTCGACTATGGCGCGCAATACAGCGGCGATGTGCCGGACTTCCGCGCCTACCTGGCTCAGGTCGATCCGGCCCCGGCCAGCGGCAAGCTGTACACCGATGCATCCTTCCTGCCGGCCGCTACCGACCTGGCCGCACGTGACAGCGGCAAGCCACTGCTGGTGCTGTTCGAGCAGGCGGACTGCGCGCCCTGCGATGAGCTGCACCAGGACATCCTGAAGCGCCCGGCAAGCCGCGAGCAGCTGGCGCGCTTCGACGTGGTGCTGCTCGACATGTGGTCGAATACGCCGGTGTCGCGCACGGACGGCCGGCAAGGCAGCATCGCGGAGTGGGCCAGGGACCTGAAGGTGCAGTATGCGCCGTCACTGCTGTTCTTCGATGCGGACAACCGGGAGGTGTTTCGTACCGAGGCCTACCTGAAGGCCTTCCACATCCAGTCCGCCATGGACTATGTCGCCTCGCGCGCCTACCTGGAGCAACCCGACTTCCAGCGCTATATCGCCGCGCGTGCCGACGCGCTGGAGGCGCAGGGTATCCACGTGGATTTGATGGAGTAGCAGTGATACGCGCAAAGACGCCGGGAGATACCACAACAATTCTCGCGCACGACTACATGGATGTAGGAGGTACGAGTCCATGGATGGACTCGGTAGAGCGAAGCAGGAGGCCAGAGCCGAGAGCAATGCAAGGAGCAATTGCCGGGAGACGCAGAGGCGTAGGGAAATCCGCCACAAAGCGCGCCGGGCACACAGCGAATCATTGTGCTCAGCCCTTGGATTGTTGTTTAAAAACAGGGATATTCCCATGATTGAGTGGGTAACACATCAATTTAGACGAGACGCATTGCCTCCAATGGCAATAGGCCGAATTCATTCGGACAGCGGTGTTTCATCGTCATTCAATCAGACCGTAGGGTCGAATTCATTCGACCATTCATGAACCAGCAGGCTCGCTGCGGTGATCTCCGTAAACAAAGAATGACGACCGCAGGTAACCGTGTTGATGCAATGGACTTGATGGTGCAGGGAATGACCCTCCTGCGCAATCCGTCACAGGACAGGGTGACCTCCTTGTCTCCAATGGCAACAGGCTGTTGGCCGAATGAAATCGGCCCTACAACGGGAATCTACTCACTCGATTCGGGGAAGAGCCAAAAACAGGAACGGACCGCGTCCGCGACCTTTTCAATGCCGGCAATGATCACACGATGTGATGCTGGCAGTATGCGGTGAGTTTGCGAGCCGTATCGATCAGGCTGCAGTGCCAATCGCTACCTGCAGGCCACCGGCCTTGTTGCGAAACAACGCTATCAGGACGTCCGCCGCGCTATCGTTACCTGCTGACCGGAAAAGGCAGGGATCTCTACCCGGTGCTGTCGGCGATCATCGACTGGGGCAACCGGCACATTCCCGGTACCCTGACACGCAAACAGATCGAGGCGCGGCTGCACCGGACGCGGCAAGGCCGAGGGTGGCCCCTGCGGTAATCCCGCGCCGCGGTCGAGCGCGAGGTTTCCTCGAAGGCCTCGCGAATGCGGCCGTGCTACCATCGGTTTTCGCCGGATGTCATGCCTATTCGCCGTCAGTCAGTCCGGCTTGACGGCCGGTGAGCGGGCACCGGACAATGTCAGCTGCAAGTCAGCCTAACAGGGAGTGTGACCACCGATATGAACCATAAGCTGCGCCGATACTTTTTCCCTGTTGTACTTGCCTGCTGCGGATCGGCGGTGCATGCCGACGATGGCTGGAAGCTGCTGTTCGCCACGGATGTACAGGGTCTCTCGGAGGCCGATCAGCTGGCAATCTATCGTTATCTCGGCCTGACGCGCAGTGCTGATGGCAAGGAACTGCTGGTGATGGGCGGCGAGGATGCCGGGCCGGCCCGCTTTGCCGTGCAGCCGGAAGATATCAATGCGGACGGTCGCGTCGAGGTGTTCGTCATCGGTGGCAATACCTTCCTGTCCGGCGAGACCGGCAGTTCAGTCTGGCTGTTCACCCGCACGGCGCCGGATGGCGACTGGCAAATGAATCTCGGTATTCCGGCCACGTCCTATAGCCTGCTGGCGCGGAGCGATTCCGCTTATCCGGATCTGCGCCTGAGCGGTGCCGGTACCTGCGATGTCATTTGGCGCCGGGAAGGGATGGCCTACGAGTATCACGAGGAAATTGCCACCGGGCCGGGCGGTTGCGATCTGGCGCCCTGAACACGGCGGCAGTGGTGTGCGTCCGGCTCACACCGCGGCGATGACCAGCGGGACCAGCAGTTCGTCGGCCGTCAGTCCACCGTGCACGCCGACCAGTTCGACGCGTTTTTCCTGCGGCAGCCAGTCCTTCAGGGTGTAATTCGACTGCATCAGCAGGACGCGGTCACCGATACGCCGTGCCAGTTCCGGGTGCGGTGCCCCGGGTCCGAACCAGTGGTGATCGAGCAGGTATGACGCGGTAAAGCTGCGCGCCACGCCGGCCAGCCTGGATTCCACGTAACTGTCGAAGTCCTGTTCGCAACCGGGTCGCAGGTAGCAGTAGACCGAGCGTGGTTCGCCGCACAGCGGCAGGGCAAGCATCTCGCGCAGTTCGGGATGCTCATCCAGGCTGAGGCGGCTGGCCGGTGTGCTGTCGACCTGGCCGTGATCGGCGCACACGATGACCAGCGTGTCGGTGCCCCGGATCCGTTCCAGCAAGGTCATGAAGGCCCGGTCAAGTTCCTGCAGGTGGCTGCGGGCGGCTTCGCTGCCGATGCCCTCGCGGTGACCGATGCTGTCGAGCTCGGGCCAGTAGGCATGAACGAAGCGTCGTCCGTCCCCGTGCAGTACGGCATCGATCGCATCCAGCAGGCCGTCCAGACCCTGGTAGCCCGTCAGCCGGGCGCGGCCGAGATGGGCAAGGTTGAAATCGGAACGGGCGATGCCGGCGGGCGAGATGATGCAGGTTTCGACGCCGATGCGGTCGGCAAACGCCACGTGGCCGAGCAGCGTTGCCGTGTCGATGCCGGCTGCGCCGAGTCCGACGCCGCCATAGCGCGGCTTGCCCGGCAGGACTGCCAGGATGCTGCCCAGCTCCCTGAAATACATATGCCAGCCGGTCAGGCCGTGCTGCTGTGGCGCCAGGCCGGTGAGCAGGGTGGTAATCGCTGACGCCGTGGTGGGCGGATAGACCGAGGTCATGCTGCCGCGCAGATTGCGATTGAGGTGCATGGCCTGCGGGTGTGCGCGCAGGTAATTGAAGCCCAGCCCGTCGATGACCCACAACAACACCTGGCGTCGGGCGTCTATCTCTGTGGTGCCCAGCAGGTCCAGCGGCGGAGCGGTGTGCGCGGCTCCACCCATGCCCGTCTGCAGGGATGCCATGAGATTGACGAGACTCCCGCCCTGATAGTCCGGTAGCTGCATGCCCTATTGTAGCCGCAGCATGGCCGCGGCGGCCATGTGTGCCGCCACCCCCGGTGTTGTCATGCAATGCCTTGTACCGGGCAGCCGCCTTGCGGTGACTGGCGATGAGCGACGGGGCCGACGAATTTCATGACCGCGTGCGGAACAATTCGATTGTTCCGGTTTTTTACACGAACTAGAATAGCCGCACCTTTTGCCAGTGAGGCAAGGATTACCAGGAGGACGCCCGGCATGAATGACAATTCCCGCCTTGACAAGACCACCTATGACTCGTCGCGGAAATACCTCAAGGCGGCGCTGGAGCATATGCTCGAGACCGGTCGCAGTGTGCGTGAACTCAGTGAATTCGCGCTGGACAAATTCGGTGCCGACTTTCTGCCTTACCTGCGGCAATTCCTGCACGAAGTCGGTCACGGACGTATTGTCGTCAAGGGGCTTTCCCGCACCGCGCAGTCGGCTTTGTCCTCCCATACGGTGAGCAGCGAGGATCGCGAGCGCATGGTTCGCGAGGCGGCGTACCTGCGCGCCGAGCGGCGCGGTTTTTACGGGGGGTCGGCGGAACAGGACTGGCTCGATGCCGAGTATGAGGTCGACACGCGCCTGGCACAGGGCGAGAGACCGGTGGCGAAAGGCGGCAGGGCGCTGGCCGCGGTTGTCGCGACGGTGGAAAAGGAGCTTGCCGGCAGCAAGCAGGTCGTGACCCGCTGGCTGGACAGGAAATTTCCGGCCCGCAAGGCAGGCGCGCGGAGTCGAACCTCCGGTGCTGCTTCGGGGGCGGCGGAAAGCAGGCCAAAGAAGAAAAAGGTGATCGGCAAAAACCCGGACAAGGGATCGGCGGCGAAGAAAACCGCGGCAACGAAACCATCTACGAAGAAGCAGACGGCAAAGAAAGCGGCGGTAAAGAAAAAATCTGCTCCCGGCCGCAGCGCAGCCACGGGGAAAGCCGTTACCACCAGCAGCCGGAAGAAGGCCGCGACGAAGAAACAGGCGCTGCCGGCAACCCGGAAGAAGACGAGCACGAAGAAACGCGCTGCCAGCAGTAAATCCCGACGCAGCTAACGCGGCAACGGCGCCTGCAGGCCAGGCTTTCAATGTGCCGGACCGGGCGCCATGTCCAGGCAAGGCGTCCGTGAATCGACCGTCCGGGCGGCTTGCCTGGACCCGGCTGCAGCAAACAGCAGGTCAAACAGATATACTTTCCCCGTGACGAGTGTCTGGCTGTGCCGTGATTTCCGCATGCGGAAATCACGGTCCCGGGAGAAAAAGCAATGGTGTCTGTCAAGCGTATCATCCTGGATGTACTCAAGCCTCACCAGCCGAATGCACTGGAGTTTTCCCGTGTCATTGCGTCGGTCGGCAATGATTACCGTGTAACGCTGACGGTTCTCGAGGTAGACGAGAATACCGAAACCCTGCAGGTCGTAGTGGCAGGGGATGCCATTGATTACGAGGCCGTACAGGCCGCCATCAGCGACATGGGCGGTTCGATACACAGCATCGACGAAGTCGAGGTGCAGAGCACAACGGGCTCCCGGGTCTTGTGAATCTGCTTGGCAAGGCAAGGTACCTGCTAGGCATTACCCGCACGCACGGCATCGTGCGCCGCTATTTCGTGGTCAACGGCTTCGACGGTGCGCTCACCATGCTGGGGATCATCACCGGCTTTCGCTTCGGTGGCTCCGCCGACCTCCTGGTGACCATCAACGCCTGCCTGGGTGCCGCCATCGCGCTGGGCATGAGCGGGGTGAGCAGCGCCTACGTGAGCGAGAGCGCGGAACGCAAGCGCGCCCTGGGTGAGCTGGAGGCGGCCATGGCCACCGATCTGCTGGATAGCGCGCATGGCCAGGCGGCGCGCCGGGTACCGATGCTGATCGCGCTGGTCAACGGGGCGGCCCCCCTGCTCATTTCCCTGCTGATCATCCTGCCCTTATGGCTTGCCCATGCCGGTCTGCCGTTGCCCGTGGCGCCGCTGAATGCCGCGATCATCACCGCGCTGATTCTGGTCTTTCTGCTGGGTGTGTTTCTCGGCCGCATCGCGGGTGTTGCCTGGTTGCGCAGCGGCCTGCAGACGCTGTTGATCGCGTTGCTGACGGCGGCGCTGATCTACCTGTTCACTAGAGCCTAGCGTGCCGGAAGCGGCATGGCATACGCTCGATGGCGGGGAGGTATTGCGGCGCCACGAGGTCACGGCCGGTGGTCTGACGAGTGCAGAGGCGCAGCAGCGCCTGGCCGAGCAGGGACCCAATACCCTGCCCGAGGCCCGGCGGCGTTCCCTGCCGGCCATGTTCGCCGGCCAGTTCACCGATTTCATGATTCTCGTGCTGCTGGCTGCCGCGCTGATTGCCGGTGTCATCGGTGAGCCACAGGACACGATTGCCATCCTGGTGATCGTGCTGCTCAATGCCGTCATCGGCACGGTGCAGGAATACCGTGCCGAGCGCGCCGTTGCGGCACTGCGTGCCATGGCGGCGCCGGAGGCCAGGGTGTTGCGCGATGGCAAGGCCGTTACGCTGGATGCGGCGCAACTCGTGCCGGGTGATATCGTGCTGCTGGAAGCCGGTAACGTGGTGCCGGCAGACCTGCGTGTGCTTGAGGCGGAGGAACTGCAGGCCGACGAGTCCGCGCTGACCGGAGAATCCGGTGCCGTTGACAAGCAGGTAGAAACGCTGCCGGATGCCGGTCTGCCTCTCGGGGACCGGCGCAACCTGGCCTACAAGAGCAGCCTGATCACGCATGGGCGGGGCAGTGGTGCCGTCATTGCCACCGGCCAGCAAACCGAGGTGGGTCGTATCGCACGGCTCTTGCAGGGTCAGGAGGTCGTGAAGACGCCGCTGCAGCTGCGGCTGGCGCGCTTCGGTCGCCACCTGGCGCTGGCCGTGCTGGCGATCTGTGCCGTCGTGTTCGTGGCGGGACTGCTGCAGGGGCAGCCGCTGCTGTTGATGTTTCTGACCGCGGTGAGCCTGGCGGTGGCCGCCATCCCGGAGGCGTTGCCGGCCGTGGTGACGATTTCGCTCGCGCTTGGGGCGCGCAAGCTGATCCGGCACAACGCGCTGGTGCGTAACCTGCCGGCCGTCGAGACGCTCGGTTCGGTTACCTATATCTGTTCCGACAAGACCGGTACGCTGACGGAAAACCGCATGACGGTCGAGCTGTTCGAGGCGGCGGGGCAGCGCAGTGACAGCCTGCCCGGGCCTGAGGCCGGTATACCATGGACGGAACTGGGCC
Source organism: Gammaproteobacteria bacterium (assembly GCA_049668345.1). GTDB lineage: Bacteria > Pseudomonadota > Gammaproteobacteria > UBA9214 > UBA9214 > UBA9214. Next base: position 1,945 of record JBATJF010000491.1, on the reverse strand, counting down.
GGGCCCTGGCCCTGAACAACGACATTGTAGAGGTCGATGGCCGGGCCGCCGGCGAGCCGACCGAGCTGGCCCTGTACCAGGCGGCGCATGACGCCGGGTATGACAAGCAGCAGCTTGAGCAGGTGCTGCCGCGCCAGGCGGTCATTGCGTTCGACAGCGAGCGCAAGCGCATGACGACGCTGCACCGTAGCGAAGCCGGCGCGGTGGCCTATATCAAGGGCGCACCGGAGACGGTCCTGGCACAGTGTGTCGATGTGCAGCAGGAAACCGGAACGCAGCCCCTGGACGCGGATGCGATGCTGGCCATCGCTGCGCAACTGGCCGCGGAGGGCTATCGCGTGCTGGCGCTGGCGCGGCGTGAACTGACGGAAGCGCCGCCGCAGCCGCTTCCCGAATCGATCGAGCGGCAACTGACCCTGCTCGGTCTGGTCGCGCTGATCGATCCGCCGCGGCCGGAAGCGGCGCAGGCCGTGGCCGATTGTCTGACGGCGGGCATTACCCCGGTGATGATCACCGGCGACCATCCCGGTACGGCGCGGGCGATTGCGGAACGGCTCGGCATCATGACGGACCACACGCGGTTGCTGACCGGGACCGAACTGGCGCAACTGTCCGATACGGCGTTTGCCGACGTGGTGGAAACGGTGCGTGTCTACGCCCGGGTCAGTCCGGAGCAGAAGGTTCGTATCGTCGGGGCCCTGCAGGTCCATGGCGAATTCGTGGCCATGACCGGTGACGGCGTCAACGATGCGCCGGCGCTGAAGCGAGCGGGTATCGGCGTGGCGATGGGGCAGAAGGGCACCGACGTGGCGCGCGAGGCGGCCGACATGGTGCTGCTGGACGACAACTTCGCCACCATCGTCAACGCCGTACAGACCGGCCGCCGTATCTTCGACAACATCCGCAAGTTCATCAAGGACACCATGAGTTCCAACTCGGGCGAGATCTGGACGCTGTTTCTGGCACCGTTCCTCGGCCTGCCGATACCGCTGTTGCCCATCCATATCCTGTGGATCAACCTGGTGACCGACGGTCTGCCGGGCCTGGCCTTCTCAGCCGAGCCTGCGGAACCGGGCGTGATGAAGCGGACGCCGCGAGCGCCCGGGGAAAGCATCTTCGCGCACGGCATGTGGCAGCATATTCTCTGGGTGGGTCTGTTCGTCGGCGGGATCTCGATTGCCTCGCAGGCCTGGGCAATCGCGCACGACATCGAGCACTGGCAGACCATCGTGTTCACGGTGCTCACCGTCTCGCAGCTGTTTCACTCTCTGGCCGTGCGCAGCGAATCCGAATCGCTGTTCACGATCGGCCTGTTCAGCAACCTGCCCATGCTGGGCGCGATTGCGGTGACACTCCTGTTGCAGCTGGCAGTGATCTACGTGCCGGCCCTGAATGGCGTGTTCCACACCCGGCCCCTGCCGCTGTCCGAGCTGGCCATGTGCCTTGCGGTGTCTTCACTGGTGCTGTTCGCGGTGGAAATCGAGAAGCTGCTGATGCGTCGCAAGCTGATCTACCGCGAAGGACGGGACGATCCTGCCTGATGGCGGGTGGCATGCGGCACTGAAAAACATCGCCCCACCTGCTTCCGCAAGCAGTTGGCTAACGATCGTCAATGCATCCTTGTGCGCTGTCGTTGCGAACGTCCCGCGCTTCTCGAAGAAGGTCTTGTGATCGATCAAACGGTTTCTTGCCGGGCTGTGGTCGGGTAGTTTCCCTCCAGTCCCGTCCGGCTGCCGCACATCAACCTGGCAGCCGGACGCAGGCCGCGGAGTATCAGGCCGCATATTTTTCCTTGGCCTGGCGGGCTGCCTCTGCCTCTGCCGGGCTGTAGGCCTTGCCGGACCAGAGCATTTCGTAGGCGATTTCCTCGTTGCCGTTTTCACACAGTTCCAGCACGTCGCGAAACAGCGGCTGGAAGGTCGCGCTGCGATGTGAACGCTCGTGT
>JBATJF010000490.1:0-3574 GCA_049668345.1 Gammaproteobacteria bacterium | reverse complement strand
CCGTTACATGGGTGAAATCCTGCGGGTCAGCGACCTGCACGGCGTGGTCGAAACCCAGCAGGCGCGGGAATTCCGCTTCTTCTCCCAGGACGACGCCCGCAAGCTGGAACTGCCCGGCAACCTCGCTCTCGTCAAGCCGTCGCCCTACACCAACAACATCGTCGGCTAAATGGAACGGGCGCCCGAGCAGATCCGGGTCTACGCGCTTGGCATCAGCAGCATCAATCCGGAGGTGCAGGATGTCTACCTGGCTGCCAAGGAACTGCAGAAGACGCTGCGCATCGACGACCTGATCCTGCCCATCGACCATCTGGCCACGCGCATCTACAGCCAGAACCGGGAGGTCGCCATCCTGGAATGGCTGTCGCTGTCCAGCTACTACTACTGGGGCTCCTATGATATCCATGACCAGAATTCCTCGACCAATGTCACCAAGAACGTGCATCCCGGAAGCGAAATACACAGTCCGGCCAAGGTGTTCACTGCCAACAACACACCCTATTTCGTCAACCATCTCGAACAGCTGCCCTCGCCCACCGAGACCTTCGTGCGCAACTACGGCCCGCGGCTGCATCATATTGCCCTGGCCGTGCGTGACGGCGAGACCGATGGCGTGGAAAACATCGAACACGTCGTCAGCCAGATCGCTGCCCAGGGGCGTGACTTCCTGCTCGACGTCATTGGCTCCAGGGATCAGGGCCTGAAACAGATCTTCTCCAGCGCCTCGGAACATTCCTCGCTGATCATCGAGTACGTACAGCGCTTCGGTGATTTCCAGGGCTTCTTCACCAGGGAGAACGTGGCCCAGCTGACGCATGCCGCCGGGGTCGAGGAAGAACTGCTCGAATTGCAGGCACAGTCCGGCAACAGCCGCAGCAAATCCGCCTAGGCTGCGCCCGACCCGACACGATCCGGCTCACACGGGAACGACCATGAATTCGAACGATCCGGCAGCGGCGCCCTCGACCCCATCGCTGCAGCCGGTCGTGGAACAGCACCTCAACGTGGAGGCGCTGCGCACGATGGTCGCCGAACGCGGCGATCCGGCGGTGACGCTCAATTCCGTGATCCAGCTGATCCAGGCGCACTTCCATACCAATGTCTGCTCGGTGTACCTGCTCGAACCGGACCGCACCCACCTGGTGCTGGCAGCGACACTGGGACTGCGGCAGGAAAGCGTGCGCAAGGTGCGCATGAGCCTGCACGAAGGACTGGCCGGCCTGGTGGCCCAGGAATCCCGGCCCATCATGGTGGAAGACGCCAGTCAGCATGCACGCTTCAAGTACTTTCCGGAAACCGGCGAGGAGCCCTACCATTCCTTCCTCGGCCTGCCGCTGCTGGACCGCGGGCTGCTGCAGGGTGTCCTGGTGGTACAGACCGCCGAGCCGCGCACCTTCACCCCGGAGGAAATCCAGCAGCTGGTATCTGCAACCGCGCCGCTGGGTCCCATCGTCGGCGAGGTGCGCAAGATCGAACAACTGATCGCGCCGGACTACGAGCGTCTGTACGGCCTGGCCCGCAACCTGTGGTGGTGCTGGGACATGGTGGCCGAAGGCCTGTTCCACGCCCTCAACCCGCTGCGCTGGCAGGAACTGGACCACAATCCCGTGGCCCTGATTGCCGAAATCCCGCTGCTCGAGCTGGAGGAAAACATCGACCGCCACGTGCTGAGCGGCGGCATCAATCAAACCTGCCGGCGCCTGCAGGAGTATCTCGGCAACCGGGATTCCTGGGGCGACACCCATGCCGGCGTGCTCGGCGCCCGCCCGGTGGCGTACTTTTCCGCCGAGTTCGGCCTGCATGAATCCGTGCCCATCTACTCCGGCGGCCTGGGCATCCTGGCCGGCGACCACGTCAAGAGCGCCTCCGATCTCGGCGTACCGCTGATCGGCATCGGGCTCTATTACAGCCAGGGCTATTTCCGCCAGCACCTGGACCAGGACGGCTGGCAGCACGAGGACTATCTCGACGTCGATGCCTGGCAGCTGCCCATGGAGCCGGCCACCGGTGCTGACGGGCAGCCCCTGATGATCCATATCCAGACCCGCAACGGGACGCTGTCTGCACGCGTCTGGAAACTCGCCGTGGGCCGCTGCACCCTGCTGCTGCTGGATTCGGACGTACCCGGGAACAACGAGGAGGACCGCGCCCTGACCGCGCGCCTCTATGGCGGGGATGCCCGCACCCGCATCCGCCACGAACTCCTGCTGGGCGTCGGTGGCGTGCGCGCCCTGGACGCCCTGGGCATCACGCCGGGTGTGCTGCACATGAACGAGGGCCACAGCGCCTTTGCCTCCCTGGAAATCGCGCGTACCCGCATGCAACTGGAGGGCATCCCGTTCCGGGATGCCATGCTGCGGGTGGCGCGCCGCAATGTCTTCACCACCCATACCCCGGTACCGGCCGGCCACGACCGTTTCCATACCGACATGGTGGAAGAACACCTGGGCCCGCTGCGCGATGCGCTCGGCATCAGCTATGACGAGTTCATGGGACTGGGCCGGGTGGATCCGCACAACCCCGGGGAAACCTTCTGCATGACCGTGCTGGCGCTGAAGATGTCACGCCGCACCAATGGCGTGTCCGCCCTGCATGGCCGGGTGTCGCGTTCGATGTGGCGCGATCTGTGGCCCGGCCGGTCGCCGCCCATCGGCCACATTACCAACGGCGTGCATGTGCTGTCCTGGCTGGCACCGCAGATGCGCACCCTGTACGAACGCCATTTCGGCCCGGACTGGGCGCAGCACAGCGCCGAGCCCGGGGTATGGACCGGCATCGACCGGCTGGATGACGGCGAACTGTGGGAAACGCACCAGATCCTGAAGGCACGCCTGCTCGATTTCGTCCGGCACCGCGTCACCGGCCAGGAGCAGCGCCGCGGGGCGACACCCGCGGTGATGGAGGAGCTGCGCCGCTCGCTCAACCTCGACACGCTCACCATCGGCTTCGCGCGCCGCTTCGCCGAATACAAGCGCAGTCACCTGTTGCTCGATGACCTGGAGGCGCTGGATCGCCTGGTCAATAACCCGCAGGCCCCGGTACAGGTCCTGTTCGCGGGCAAGGCACATCCCCAGGACGGCATCGGCAAGGGCATCCTGCAGGACATCGACCAGCTCAGCCGCGATCCGCGCTTTGCCGGCAAGATCGTGTTTGTCGAAAACTACGACATGAACACCGCGCGCCACCTGGTGCAGGGTGTCGATGTGTGGCTGAACAACCCGCGACGGCCACTGGAAGCCTCGGGCACCAGCGGACAGAAGGTCGTGCTCAACGGCGGACTCAACCTCTCGGTGCTGGACGGCTGGTGGGCGGAGGCCTACGACGGCCGCAACGGATTTACCATCAGCAACGGTGAAACCCACAGCAACCAGGAACTGCAGGACCGGCGCGATGCCGCGGCCCTGTACCGTGTACTGCAGGATGAGGTGATACCGCTTTACTACCAGCGCGACTCGGATGGCCTGCCGCATGCCTGGATCGCGCGCATGAAACGCTCCATCCGCACCCTGGGCTGGCGCTTCAATGCCGACCGCATGGTCAAGGATTATGTTGTCAATTGCTATCTGCCGGCAGC
>JBATJF010000489.1:0-1621 GCA_049668345.1 Gammaproteobacteria bacterium | reverse complement strand
CCGTGTAGCAGGCGTAGTTCTCCAGCACCACCGGCAGGCCGGCATAGTGAGTGCCGCTTACCTGCTGCATGATTTCCGGGTATTGCAATGTCCCGTAGCAAAACAGCCGCATCGTCCTTTCCTCCTTCTGTGGCAGCCACGCATCCACATGGCGCGCCCTTGTCATACATAATCATCCAGCCTGAGGACGGCACGCGCATTGGCCGTCGTCACATTCGCCACATGCTGTTCCGTTTCCCCTCGCACCGCTGCCAGCGCGGCCAGGCAGTCCGGCAGGTACTCCGGGCTGTTGCGTTCGCCGTGGTGCCGGGCGACGGTCATGTCCGGCGCATCGGTCTCCAGCACCAGCATCTCCAGCGGCAGCGCCCCGGCCAGGCCGCGCAGCCTGCTGGAACGCTCATAGGTCAGCATGCCACCGAAACCCAGCCGGAACCCCAGGTCCATGTACTGGCCGGCCTGCTGCAGGCTGCCGTTGAAGGCATGGCATATACCGCCGCGCACGCGCACCCGCTTCAGTGTGGACAGTACGTCATCGTGTGCCTTGCGCACGTGCAGGATCACCGGCAGGTCCGCCGCCCGCGCGATGCCGAGCTGCGCCTCGAACAGCTGCTGCTGCCGGTCGCGGTCGAGACCGTCGACGTAGTAGTCGAGCCCGATTTCGCCGATCGCGACCGGACGCCGCGCGCCAATCCAGGCCTCCAGTTGCGCCGTGTCGGCAGCGGTATGCTGCTCGAGGTAGACCGGGTGCATGCCCAGCGCCGGGTACAGGCCGGGGTCACCGGCGCAGAAATTCCACAGGCTGTCCCATGTCCGGGCCAGCACGCCGGGCACCACAATACCGCCCACCCCGGCGGCACGCGCCCGGGCCAGCACCGCGGCGCGGTCGGCGTCGAACTCCTCCACATCGAGATGGCAATGGGTATCGATCAGTTCCATGTACAGATTATTGTAAGCCGGACGCGCATTGTCGCGCAGCCGTTTTCTGGTATGTTGCCTGCATGACCGGCATGGATTTACTGCACAGGGACGGGAACGTGGACTTCGAGCGCCGCTTCGGCGGCATTCGTCGCCTGTACGGCGCCGCCGCGCTGGAGACGTTCCGCAATGCCCACGTGTGCGTACTGGGCATCGGCGGTGTCGGGTCCTGGGCGGCCGAGGCACTGGTGCGTTCGGCCATCGGCCGCATAACGCTGATCGACCCGGACCACGTTGCCGAGTCGAACATCAACCGCCAGCTGCCCGCGCTCGACAGCACGCTCGGCATGGCCAAGGCGGTGGCGATGACGGAACGCATGCGCCAGATAAACCCGCACTGCACGGTGTACGGCATCGAGGAGTTCGTCACGATCGACAACATAGCGACCCTGGTCGCTCCCGGCTTCGATTACGTCATCGACTGCATCGACGGCTTTCGCACCAAGGCACACCTGATCGCACACTGCCGGCGCAACAGGATCCGCATCATCACTGTCGGCGGCGCCGGCGGCCAGACCGACCCGACCCGCATCCGCGTGGTCGACCTGAGCCGTACCGAGCACGACGCGCTGTTCGCCAAGACCCGCCGGCTGCTGCGCACCGACTACGGCTTCCCGAAGAATCTCAAGCGACGCTTCGACGTGCC
>JBATJF010000488.1:0-2182 GCA_049668345.1 Gammaproteobacteria bacterium | reverse complement strand
CGCACGTCGACGGGGTCGGCCTGTACCGTACCGAGTTCCTGTTCATGAACCGGGCGACTCCACCCGACGAGCAGGAACAGTTCGACTGTTATCTGGCGGTGCTCGATGCGCTCAAGGGCAGACCGCTAACCATCCGCACCCTCGACATGGGTGCCGACAAGCAGGTCGACAGCGGCACCAGCCGTTGCGGCAGCAACCCTGCGCTCGGACTGCGCGCGGTGCGGCTGTGCCTCAAGGACCTGTCCCTGTTCCGGCCCCAGCTACGCGCCATACTGCGCGCCTCCGCACACGGACCGGTACGCATGATGATACCCATGCTGACCAACACCCAGGAACTGCACCAGGTACTGTCGCTGCTCAAGGAGACGCGCAATGCCCTGCACCGCGAGTCCCTGGCATTCGCACCGGATATCAGTATCGGTGGCATGATCGAGGTACCGGGAGCGGCGCTCTCGGCGCGCGAATTCGCGCGCCACCTGGATTTCCTGTCCATCGGTACCAACGACCTGATCCAGTACACGCTCGCCATTGACCGCGTCGACGACGAGGTCAACTACCTGTATGACCCGCTGCACCCCGCCGTCCTGCGACTGATCAAGATGACCATCGACGCCGGCCTGGAGACCGGCATCCCGGTTGCCATGTGCGGCGAGATGGCCGGCGACCCGCGCTACACACGGCTGCTGCTCGGTATGGGGCTGACCGAGTTCAGCATGCACCACACCTCCCTGCAGGAAGTGAAGAGCGTCATCAACAACAGCCACATCGCCACGCTCAGACCACTGGTCGAGGAACTGGTCAACCACACCACCGCCGGCCAGATCCACACCCGCGTCGAATCGCTGAACAGCAACCTTACCGAATGAGCTGCGTGCTGCTACACTGCGCAGTGCCTGTGCAGAGGGATGGGTCTCTGTGCGCCCGGAACAGCTTGCCGCGATGAACGAGTCAGCAACCACAAAAACAACCGAGACCCGGCTCGAACGCCTCACCCGGGCGCTGGACTCCGGCGCTGCCGGCCAGGTCCGCTACCTGCTGACCAACCTGCACGCATCCGAAATCGCCGATTTGCTGGAGGCGTTCCCGCACGGGCCGCGCGAAATCCTCTGGGAACTGGTCGATCCCGAAGACCACGGCGAAACCCTGGTGCATCTCAACGAAGAGGTGCGTGCCGGTCTCATCAAGGATATGGAGACCCACGACCTGGTCGCCGCTACCGAGGGCCTGGACCCGGACGACCTCGTCGACCTGCTGCAGGACCTGCCGGGTGCGGTCACCCGGGAAGTCATGCGCTCCATGGACAAGTCGAATCGCGTCCGGCTGGAGGCGATCCTGCAGTACCCGGAAGACTCGGCGGGCGGCCTGATGAACGTCGACGTCGTGACCATCCGCGCGGACGTGTCGCTGGACGTGGTGCTGCGCTACCTGCGCCTGCACAAGGAAATACCCGGAGCAACGGATACCCTGTTCGTGGTCGACCGCAACGACCACTACCGCGGCACCCTGCCGCTGACCACCCTGCTAACCAACGACCCGGATCTGATGGTGGCCGCGGTAATGAATCGCGATGTCAAGCCCATCCCTGCCAGCCTGCCGGACGTCGAGGTCGCGCGGCTGTTCGAGAACCACGACCTGGTGTCCGCACCGGTGGTCGACGAAGACAACAAGCTGCTCGGCCGCATCACCATCGACGACGTGGTCGACGTGATCCGCGAAGACGCCGAACATTCCCTGCTGAGCATGGCCGGTCTCGACGAGGAAGACGATACCTTCGCGCCCATTCTCAAGAGCGCCCGGCGCCGCGCCATCTGGCTCGGCATCAACCTGGCCACCGCCTTCCTTGCCTCCTGGGTGATCGGCAACTTCCAGGCCACCATCGAGCAGGTGGTCGCGCTGGCCGTGCTGATGCCGATCGTCGCCAGCATGGGCGGGATCGCCGGCAGCCAGACCCTGATCATCGTGATCCGCGGCCTGGCGCTCGGCCAGGTCGGCAGCAGCAACGCCCGCTGGCTGATGCACAAGGAACTGATGGTTTCCATCATCAACGGCGTCGGCTGGGCACTGGTGGTGGCGGTGATCTCTGGCCTCTGGTTCCATAACTCCGACATCGGCGTGATCATCGCCGTGGCACTGATCGTCAACCTGTTCTGCGCCGCGCTGGCCGGCCTGTCCATCCCGTTCT
>JBATJF010000487.1:0-4138 GCA_049668345.1 Gammaproteobacteria bacterium | reverse complement strand
GCGCGATACCGCGCGTCATGCCGCGCGCATCGAGTACCAGCACCACCGGAGTCTGCGTCAGCGTGGCCAGTGCGGCATTGCTGTTGCTGCCATCCAGGTCGAGGCCGTCATACAGGCCCTTGTTGCCCTCGATCAGCGCGATATCGGCATCGGCCGAATAATGACCGACCGCGGTGAGGATCTCCGCGTGGGTCATGCAATGGAAATCCAGGTTGTGGCAGGGTCGCCCGGCCGCCTGCCCGAGCCACATCGGGTCGATGTAGTCAGGTCCCTTCTTGAAGGGTTGTACGACGAGGCCGCGTGCCGCGAGCGCTGCACACAGACCGATAGTCACGGTGGTCTTGCCGGACGATTTATGGGCTGCCGAAATCAGCAGGCGGGACATGTCAGCAGTCCCCGGGAGTGCTCCGCGTTGCCGGTCGGAGTGACGGCTCAGGCAGCATCCGCGGCAGCGTGATGGGGATCGACCTGGTCGTCGGCCAGGCTGACCGGCAGGAAGCGCAGCACGCGGGTGCCCACCACGGTGGCGGCGAGTGCCAGCGCAACGCCGCCGATGCCGAGCACGAACTCGGGCAGGCTGGGTGTATAGCTGGCGACGACTCCATCAAAGAAGGAACTGCTTACCTCCTTGCCGGGGAACAGTTCCATCGGATAGGCCTGGCCGCCGATGATGATGACGTACATCTGGGCGAGTCCGCCAACGATGACCAGCAGGCAGGCAACGCCGATCCACAGCCGTGACTTGCCGGCCGGGCCGTAGAGCAGGGCGAGCGGCAGCAGGCTGCCCAGGCCGATCTGCACAAGCCAGAACAGCGTGGTGTAAATGCCGCCATCGAGCAGGATGAAGCGTTCCACACCGTGATTTTCCGTGATGTAGAGGTTGGTCAGGTGGTAGGCCAGTACAAAATACAGCACGCCGGCGACAAATACGCCGAGCAGGTTTTTCAGGCGGAACAGGACGGCATCGCCGAGCGGGCGCTGCGACCAGTTGTACAGGCCCATCAGCACCAGGATGAAGATCGCCAGTCCGAACGAGAACGACATGACGATGAACATGGGCGCCATGATGGCCGAATCGTAGGCCTCGCGTGCAACGAGGAAGCCGAAGATGGAGCCGGTACCGGTGGTCAGGATCAGGCGCCAGATGAACGCCCCCATGCCGGCCGGCCGGGTGAAGTCGTTCATCTTGCGCTCCATCATCATCCACAGGTACACGGCGACGATCGCCATGAAGCCGGTATAGAGCATGATGTTCCAGGCAAAGATGGACTTGAAGTTGTAATAGGTCATGGCCACGATCAGCCGGTCCGGGCGACCCAGGTCGAGTACCAGTACGGCCAGGCCGCCGACCAGCAGGGTAATGGCGAGCAGGCCGGACAGGCGCGCGAGCGGCTTGTACATGGCCTTGCCGAACACCGAGCTGATGGATGCGACATTGAGTGCGCCGGAGGCGGCGACGATCAGGAACACGGCAAACACGTGCGGTGTGCCCCAGACGACCTGGTTGCTCATGCCGGTGACCCAGTGCCCGCTGTGTTCCATGTAATACGCGGCACCCAGGCCGGCAAGGACGAATACGCCTATCGTAGCAACCAGCATGTAGAACGGCAGGCCACCATCGATTTCCCTGTAATCTAGTGGTTTCATCAGATCCCCCGGTAACGTACGCCGGTATTGAGCTGCAGGTCGGCACGTATCTGCTGCGAACTGTGCTGCTTCAGTGCCATGGAAATATCGCTGGTCGGGTCGTTCAGGTCGCCGAACACCATGGCATGGTGGTTTTCGGCGGTGCAGGCCTCGACGCAGGCCGGGGTGCGGCCGCTGTCGACGCGGTGCACGCAGAACGTACAGGACTCGACGGTGCCCTTGCCGCGTGGTGTATCCGGCAACTGGTCCGTCAGGTCTTCGTGAATGAAGGAGCGGGCCTTGTACGGGCAGGCCATCATGCAGTAGCGGCAGCCGATACAGATGTGCTTGTCGACCAGCACGATGCCGTCGGCACGCTTGAACGAGGCGCCGGTCGGGCACACATCCACGCAGGGCGGATGCTCGCAGTGCTGGCAGAGGAGGGGCAGTGTCTGGGTATGACCGGTCTGCTTGTCCCTGAGCCTGACCTTGCGGATCCATTGCGCGTCGGTTTCAGGCCGGTCGAAGCCGGTCAGGCCGTGTTCGTCATCGCAGGCCGTGACGCAGTCGTCACAGCCCTCGGCGCATTTGCCGGAGTCGATCAGCATGCCCCAGCGAACCGCGCTGGTGACAGCCTCTTTGTCCGGTTTTGCATGGCCGATTTCGTGCAGGAACAACCCCGGCGCGACGGCCATGCCGGCCGCTGCTTTGGCAGTCCCGCTGAGGAAGCGGCGACGATAGGTGTCGATGCCTGATTCTTCACTCATGAGCAATACCCTCGCTGGCCATGATGCGCGGCTGGTCGGCGCTGCCGGCAGACACGGTCTGGCGCTGGCCGGGTTTGGCCGGCCGGTCTGCGTGACACTGGAAACAGTCGATATGCACTGCCGCGTAGCTGTGGCAGCTGCTGCAGAAATGCTCCTCACTGCTGACGCGCGGTGCATCCGGCGCATCGCTGACATGGCAGTTGATGCATTCCTTCAGGCTGTGGCGGCTGCCGCGAATGCCCTCGTGCACGGTCTCATCACGCTCGTGCAGGATGTATTTCATGTGGTTCTTGCGCATGTCCCCGGTCGGTTCCACGCAACCCTGCGCTTCGCTGAAGCGCGCCTGGGCCGCGGGTATCTCCGGGAGCAGGGAATCACCGGCCCGGCCTGGCACTGCAAGGCCGGCGGTGATTGCCATGAGCAGGATGATGAGACTGTTTTTCAGCATGACCGTATCGTGTCCGCCAGATTGTATCCGGTTAGTGATCGCCCATGGCCATGTCGATATAGCCGGTGGGGCAGACGTCCGAGCAGATGTGGCAACCGATGCATTTGGAATAGTCGGTGTCCACGTAGCGGCCTATGGTCGCCTGGTCCTTCTTGACACGGAAGATAGCGTCCTGGGGACAGTAGATCACGCAGTTGTCGCACTCGAAGCACATGCCGCAGCTCATGCAGCGCTCTGCCTCGTTGACGGCCTGCTCTGTCGTCAGGCCGATGCCGCGTTCCTCGAAATGTCCCAGCACTTCCTCGGCACTCGGGCCCCTGGCGGAGCGCTTGTTGCGCGGCGTGTAGGGGAAGTGGCCCAGGAACAGGCGCTCGGAGGAAATGATTTCCGAGCTGGCGCGGTCCTCGTAGTTGTGGACCGCGAACTGGGCATGATCGGTACCGCGCATGTCGCCCGCGGCATCCGCCTTGAACGGGACCGGCGTATGGTTGGTTTCCTGCAGTTTCTTGAGCAGCTCGAAGTGGTGCACGTCGACCTTCGGGCGCTTCTTCTGTTCTTCCTGCTTCAGGTAGTGGTCGATGCTCTCGACGGCAATGGAGGCCTGGCCGATGGCGGTGGTCAGCAGGTGCGGACGGATGATATCGCCTGCAGCGAAATGGCCCTTGCGGCCCGGGACCTGGTAGAAGGCATCGGCGTCGATCAGGCCGCGGCCATTGTCCAGAGACTCGAGCCCCTGGGACAGGTCGCCACCCTGGCCGATGGCGGAGACAACGAGATCACATTCGACCTCGAATTCGGTGCCTTCAACCGGGTTCGGACGTCCGTCCTTCATCTCGCACTTGGCCATCTTCAGGGCGCAGGCGCGGCCCTCGTCGTTGACTACGACTTCGATCGGCATGACCCCGTTCAGGATCGTGACACCTTCGCGCAGCGCGTCCTCGACCTCGTGTTCGGTGGCGGTCATTTCCTCGCGTTCGAACAGCGAGGTCAGCGTCACCTCGGCACCCTCGCGGGCGGCCGCAAAGGCCGAGTCATGTGCGACATACCCGCCGATGACCTGTTCCGGACGTACTTCCTTGTTGATCTTGCTGATCTTGCCGAGGCGGCGTGCGACAGACACCACGTCGATGGAGGTATCGCCACCGCCCACGCAGACCACCTTGTCGGTGGTGACCTGCAGGGTGCCCTTGTTGAAGGCTTCCAGGAAGGCAACACCGGAGACGCAGTTGGGTGCGTCGCTGTTGGGTACCGGGAGTTTCCGGCCCGACTTGCAACCCATGGCCCAGAGAATGGCGTC
>JBATJF010000486.1:0-4526 GCA_049668345.1 Gammaproteobacteria bacterium | reverse complement strand
AAGCGCAGCGCCTCACCGCCCTCGTAAAGCAGCATCGGAATACCCGCCTCCATGGCCGCCTCGCGCAGCGAGCCGTCGCGCAGGTCGGAGTTGAGCAGCACCGGCACGCCGAATGCCCTGGCCAGTTCGAGGGTAGCCGGGTCATCCAGGTTGGCGCGTATATGCGGCAGGTTCTCGCGGTGCACTGCACCCGTGTGCAGGTCGATACCGTGCGTGCAATTGGCCACGATCTCGCGCATGAACAGGTCGGCGATGCGGCCGGCCAGCGAACCGCGGCTGCTGCCCGGGAAACTGCGATTCAGGTCGCGCCGGTCCGGCAGGTAGCGCGAGCGGTGCAGCAGGCCGTGCACGTTGACCACCGGCACGGCGATCAGGGTGCCACGCAGCCGCTGCAGCGCCGAATGGCGCAGCAGGCGGCGAATGATTTCCACGCCGTTCAGCTCGTCGCCGTGAATGGCAGCGCTGACAAACAGGCGCGGTCCACCCCTGCGGCCGTTGACCACCTCGATCGGCATGGTCAGGTTGTCATAGGTATAGAGCCGTCCGATCGGCAGGTTGATCGTCATGCACGATCCCGACGGCACGCTGCAACCGCCGATTTTGATCCGGTTGCCGCTGTCAGCCTTTGCCACGGGTACGGGTCCGGTCGCGGCGGGCGTTTTTCTCGATGAACTCCACGATCAGGCTGGCCACGTCCTTGCCGGTAGCCCGCTCGATGCCCTCCAGGCCGGGCGAGGAATTGACCTCCATGACGACCGGCCCGTGATTGGAACGCAACAGGTCCACGCCGGCCACGTTCAACCCCATCGCGCGCGCGGCGCGTACGGCCGTGGAGCGTTCCTCCGGACTCAGCCTGACCACCGCCGCGCTGGCGCCGTGGTGCAGCGTGGAACGGAAGTCACCCTCCTTTGCCGTACGCATCATGGCGGCCACCACCTTCCCGCCGATCACGAAGGCGCGGATGTTCTTGCCGGCGGCCTCGGCGATGAATTCCTGCACCAGGAAGTTGGCGTCCAGCCCCCGAAACGCCTCGATCAGGCTTTCGGCCGCCTGGTGCGTCTCGGCCAGTACCACGCCCTTGCCCTCGGCGCCTTGCAGCAGCCTGACCACCAGTGGCGCGCCACCGACCAGCTTGATCAGGTCCTCGGTATCGTCCGGCGAGTCGGCGAAGCCGGTCAGCGGCAGGCCGATGCCGGCACGCGCCATGATCTGCAACGAGCGCAGCTTGTCTCGCGAGCGCGTGATCGCGACCGATTCGTTGAGCGGCCAGGTGCCCATCATCTCGAACTGGCGCAGTACCGCCTCACCGTAGAAGGTGATGGAAGCGCCGATGCGCGGAATCACGGCATCGAAATCGCCCGCCTGCTTGCCCTTGTAATGAATGCTTGGCCGCATCGAGGTGATGTCCATATAGCACTTCAGCGTGTCGAATACCTCGACCTCGTGATCGCGCTCCTGCGCCGCCTCGACCAGGCGGCGGGTGGAATAGAGCCTTTTATTACGCGAGAGGATGGCAATCTTCAATCTTCTTCTCCGATAAACACGGGGTCCGTTGGACGCGGACGCCCGACCAGGTAGGCAGACGCCGGATCGACCAGGAAGCGCCCGCGCATGGCCGTGCGTCCCAGCAACATGCGAAAGCGCATGGTATCGCGGTTGGTCAGTGTCAGCTCGATCGGCCATTGTGCATCGCCGATGCACACCGTGGTTTCGATCACGTAACGCAATTCGCGGTGACCGCCGGAGTCGGCCACCTCGCGCCGGTCGAGCACCAGCGCCTCGCATTCGACAACTTTATCATCGCGTCCCTGCAGGGGGTGAATACCGAAGCGCACCCGGGACTCGCCACCGCGCTCGAAGGGTTCGATATAGAACGCGTGCAGCGCGGAACTCCGTGCGCCGGTATCGACCTTGGCCTTGATGCGTTTGATACCCAGTACGGGCAGGCCGACCCACTCGCGCCAGCCGATGGTAATCAGGGGAGCATCAGCGGTGTTCATGAATTTGCGCCATGGCAACGCCTGTCCTGTCGCGTCATAACCGGCTCAGAACCAGTCCCGGCTGCGGAAATAGAGCCACAGCCCGACACCCATGACCAGCAGCAGAACGACCACGGCAGTGAAAGCCAGCGGATTCTCCGTTCCCGGAATGCCGCCGACATTGATCCCGAGCAGGCCGGTGGCGAATGACAGCGGCAGGAAGATCGCGGCCACGATCGACAGCAGGAACATGCGCTGGTTGGTCTGCTCGGCCATCAGGCTGGCCAGCGATTCCTGCGCCACGGCCGCGCGTTCGCGCGCGGCATCGAGGTCCTCGACAATCCGTGTCAGGCGATCGAAATGCTCGCGCAACTGCAGGCGGTGCTGTTCATTGAGGAAATGCGTATTTTCGGCGGCCAGCCGGTTCAGCGCCTCGCGCTGCGGGGCGAGGAAGCGGCGCAGCGCAATCGCCTGGCGGCGCATTTCCGCCAGCTGTCTGCGCTGTTGCGGAATGGAAGTCGGCTGATCAGCCGTCTCGAGGTCGTCGATGTGTCCGTAGATCACCTCCACCACGTTATCGACCCGGTCCAGCAGGCCGTCCACGAACTGGGTCAGGAACTCGCCGGGGCTGGCAGGCCCTTTTCCTGCCGCCAGCGCCGTGCGCAGATCGTCAACCGATACCAGGCGGCGATGGCGCAGCGTGATCACGCGCCGCTCGTCCAGCCACAGGCGCGCGCTGACCATGTCGTCCGGTTCGGCACCCGGGTTCAGGTTGACGGCGCGCAGGAAAACCATCAGTCCGCTGTCGGCCGGCACCACGCGCGGCCGCGTCTCCGTCTGCGAGAGCGCCTCGACGGTCAGGTCGGACAGCCCGCTATGCTCACGCAGCCAGACCTGCACCTGCGGACTGGAGTAATCGAAGTGGAGCCACAGCCAGTCGTTGCCGGATGGCCGGTAGAGACCCACTTCATCCCAGCCGACCTGGCGACCGCCGCCCTCGCCGTCCAGT
Source organism: Gammaproteobacteria bacterium (assembly GCA_049668345.1). Classification (GTDB taxonomy): domain Bacteria; phylum Pseudomonadota; class Gammaproteobacteria; order UBA9214; family UBA9214; genus UBA9214. The sequence goes on along the minus strand of JBATJF010000486.1, from coordinate 1,538 downwards.
ATCCAGGCACTGATTAATCCGTTGCTTGCGTTCATCCCGACATAATCCCGATGCTGGCCGGTGATTGTAGCGACAATCACCGGTGAAAACATCCGGAGGCACCGGGTGCGCGAAAAGAAAGAATCCCGCAACCTGCGCTGCCGGGTTGATACTGCGTGCCGGCCGGCGTGACCGGCGGTTCGATCAGTGCCTGACCGTCAGGTGGTCGGTAAACCCCTGGACGCATCGTGACACGTCGCGCAGCTGACCTTGCCGGCGGCACCAGGCCGGGTGTCCTGGTACAGCTTGTCCCCGCGTTCGATCCCGGCCGCGGCCTGCGGATTATCAGCCGGTACCGGCACGGGCGGCAAACCCAGCGGCGCCACAACCGCAGTCGTCACCGCAACCACTAAGGCAATGGATGTTTGCCAAACAAGTGGTCGCTGCATGCCCTGCCATCTCGATGCCACAATCAATAGATCTCCAGTCCTGCCGGTAACATCAGCCGTCCCGGGCGCCGATCACCCGACCTCGACCGCCATTCATATAGCGAGCTTATTATTCTATAATTCGCGATTGTCAATCGCTATCAAGATCCGGAGACATACGGATGACCCTGACAGAACTGCGCTATATCGTTGCCGTGGCGCGCGAGCGTCACTTCGGTCGCGCCGCCAGGGCCTGCTTCGTCAGCCAGCCGACGCTGAGCATCGCCATCAAGAAGCTGGAAGAAGAGCTGGGCGTGCAGCTGTTCGAGCGCCAGGCCAGCGACATCACCGTAACACCGGTCGGCGAGCAGATCATTGCGCAGGCCCAGCGCACGCTGGAGGCCGCCGAGACCATCAGGCAGGTCGCGCAGCAGGGCAAGGACCAGTTGTCCGGCCCACTCCGTCTCGGCGCCATTTATACCATTGGCCCGTACCTGTTTCCCGATTTGATCCCGCGCCTGCGCAAGCTGGCGCCGAACATGCCGCTGGTCATCGAGGAGAATTTCACGGCAGTACTGGCGGAGAAACTCAAGCGCGGCGAACTGGACGTGATTATCCTGGCATTGCCGTTCCAGGATCAGGGCCTGGTCACTCTGCCGCTATACGAAGAGCCGTTCGTGGTGCTGATGCCGGCCGCGCACCCGCTTACGCAACGCAAGACCGTCGGTTCCGCACAACTGAAAAACGAGTCGGTACTGTTGCTGGGCGCCGGACACTGCTTCCGCGACCAGGTGCTGGAGGCCTGCCCCGAGTGCCTGCCCAAGCCGGGGCTGGACAGTGGCCTGGCAAACAGCATCGTCGGCAGCTCACTGGAAACAATCCGTCACATGGTGGTCTCGGGCCTCGGCATCACCGTGCTGCCGTGCACCGCGGCGGGCGCCGACCGCTACAGCCAGCGTCTTCTGGCAATCCGGCGCTTTGCCAACCCGGTGCCAACCCGCACTGTGGCGCTGGCCTGGCGCATCTCCTTCCCACGCCCGAAGGTGATCGATGTCATCCAACAGGCGGTAAGCGACTGCAACCTGAGTTGCACAAAACCGGCACGGAAATCACGAATCAGGCAATGAATGA
>JBATJF010000485.1:0-1713 GCA_049668345.1 Gammaproteobacteria bacterium | reverse complement strand
CCGCGATAGAGAACGGCACCCTCGAGGCGCGTGCCGGGCGGAAACTGGCTGCGGACGTTTCACAGGTCATGATCTGCGGCAACCCGGACATGGTCGCAGATACCCAGCAGGCGCTGGAGGCGCGCGGGATGCAAAAGAACCGCCGCCGTGAACCCGGCCAGATCACCACCGAGCAGTACTGGAAAACCTAGATTGCGCGGAATGTCCGTGTCATTCCAGTCCGGATATACCGGGCATGGCCAGGCAGGTACGATCAAGGGGTGAACAGATCAATAGCCACGGCATCCATGGAAGTAAACGGAAAGATTTCCAGCATCCTGATTCCAGGTCGCCCCCCCACTGTTTTTGATGACTTCTTCTGTGTTTCCAGGCTATATGAACAAATCTGAGTGACCAGGCGAGCGCAGGATAGAGAAAATTCGCGCTAGCCTTGCCTGCTTATTATTTTTATTTTTCCGTGGATTCCGTGACCGTTATCATGATAACCATGGCGGTCAGATAAACAGCGTCAGTACCCCGGTGTAGCCGTACAGGCGATTGTGCGAGATCTCGCCGTTGGCGAAAAAACCGACCAGCGGAAAATCACCGAGCGTATCGCGTATCATGCACAACTCCGCGGAGTCCTCGCCGAACTGGTGCCGGCCGCGTCCAAGGCAGCTGAAATACAACCCGCCGCGGATGTTACCCCGTGCTCGCTTGCCCAGATCGTCCAGCATGCGCTGCATGTCCTGGCGTGCTGCGACGCCATCGCGACGGCAGAACATCAGCTGTGCGTCTTCCTCCAGGTTGTCGCCGACGGCCAGCAGTTTTTCCTGCGGATCGATGCCGATCAGGTTGCGCACCAGGTAATCGCCGGTGTCTGACCCGGGGACCGGCAGGCCGGCAAAGATATAACCGGCGACACGCGACATGTCCCTGGCCATCACTTCGCCGATATCCTCCTTGAAGACATCGAGCGCCGGCCGGTGGTCGAGCTCGGCAAGCAGGTTGCCCTGGCATTTGGTAATCACGTGCTTGTTTTGCAATGGTGTGCAACCCTGGGTCAGGCTGCTGATCACCGGTATATTCGCGGCCAGCAGCACGCCGGACAGGCCGCCCTGCTGAATGGTGCCGGCCACCTGGAGCAGCGACTGATCGGAATCGGCCGACGATAGTCCGCCGACCAGAAAACCCGGATCGAGCTGGGTCGAAAGCGAGTCGATGACCTGAGCGATATGCCGGTCGCGCGGATCGCCGTGCATCACGCCGAAATGCACGCTGTGTTCGTCGAGCCAGGCGCGATCACCGGCCAGCATATCCGTGAGCGCGCTGATGCCTGCTGGCACCAGGCGGTAGCTGTCCGGCGGCAGATCGGTGAGCATAATGGCGACAGCCGGTTCGTCATAGATCTCGCGTCCCGTACAGCAGATTGCGCTGCCAACGCTGCCGACCCAGTCCTGCACGCCGGTGGCATCACGCAGTGCGTCCAGCACGCCGTTCAGGTAAGGTGCAAGCGGGTCGGTGAGGTACAGGAAGCCCAGGGTGGCGGTATCCGGCGTCGCACCAAGGGTATCGATCGTGGCCGATATCACCGACTGCCAGTCGGTTCCGGTGCCGCAAGCCATGCTGAATGATTTGCCGTTCATGCAGACATTGTACTAGATGCAATCGACGACTCACGAAGAATATTTTGCAGGAAGACCGTGGCCGTGTGACCGTCATCATCGCTGGCGG
>JBATJF010000484.1:0-8128 GCA_049668345.1 Gammaproteobacteria bacterium | reverse complement strand
CTAGTAGGGTTTCGGTGTCGGGTAATCGCGGAACACATCCACGCCGCGCATCGGCGGCGCCTGCAGCAGCTGCCACGTGAACAGTTCCTTGGGCTGGGGCAGTTTGCCATCCTGGTAGGCCGACAGACAGGCACGCAGACGCTTGATCTCCGTTGGCATTATCCAGATAGCGTCCGAAACCAGCGCCTGCTGCAGTGTTACAGCTTCGTCAAAGTCACCCTTCGCGGCCCTGGCCAGTGCGAGCAGTTCACGGTGTGGCGGTATCGGTTGCCGTTCGACCAGTTCGCTCGCCTGGTCCAGCGCCGCGGTGGAATCACAGGCCTGCCCTGTCTCGGGACAGGCTTGGTACTGGATCAGCAGGTAGTGCAATACCGGCTGATCCGGAAAGCGCTTCAGGGAGGCCTCGACCAGGGCCAGGATCTCTGCTTTCTTATGGCCGGCCTGCAACAGTGCACCGGTGTACGGCAGATATGCCGCCAGATTCCCCGAATCAGAAGCGATCGAGGTGGCGTAATGCTGCACTGCCTTGTCCAGCAGTCCGTCTCTGTAATACCGGTTGGCCAGATAGAAATTAGCGCCTGCGTGCGACGGTTCCTGTGCGATCACACGCTGGTAAAGGCCTGTTGCATCGGCGGCATCACCCTCTTCCTCTGTCAGGATGCCCAGCAGGTACTGTGCCAGCACATTGGACGGGGCGCGCGACAGTACGTCTTCCAGTTGCTGTTTTGCATGCGACTTGTCACCGGTCAGATACAGCGCGCGAGCATAGCTGATGCGGGCCTCGACATTGCCCGGTTCCCGTTCCAGTCCGCGTGCAAAGGCATCACGGGTACTCACATAGTCCCGTTTCTTGATAGCCTTCATGCCCAGGCTGAAATCAACCCGGGATCCCTGCTTCAGTGACTGCAGGCTTTCTATCTGTGGATCCTCGATGACAGGCAGCCGGTCACCCATCTGCTGCTGTTGTGCCTTGGCTGCCTCACCCTGACCGGCCGCCCGCAATGCCTGTGCCAGCGTGTAATGAATCCGGGTCGCCTCGGGCTGCAATGACAGTGCACGCTCGAAATAGTCGATGGCACCGGCGAAATCACGCCGCAACACGGCAATCTGGCCGAGACCATACAGCGCCGCCGCTTCCAGGCCAGCTGTCTCGGCAACCTGCCGGTAAGCGGCCTGCGCCTTGTCCAGCTCGTTGAGTTCGAGCCAGGCATCCGCAAGACGCAGCGTTACAGGCAGATAGTCGGGACGAAGTCGCCGCGCCTGTTCGAAGCGTACGACGGCCTGTCCGGTTTCGCCGGTCACGGCCGTCAGGTAGGCGTGATAATAGGCCCAGCGAAAGTTGTCGGGCGCCAGCGTGCGAGCATTGCTGTAACAGGCCATGGCCGCTGTGTATACGCTATGTACCTGATAGAGTGCTCCCAGTTCACCATAGACTTCCGCGATTTCCGCATCCGGCAACTGCCGGTCCACGGCATCGGAGACATGCCGGCGGGCCTCTGCGAGCTGTTCCCGTGTATCGGAGTCCAGCGTGTCCAGACTGACCGCGGCGACCTGCTGCAGTCGGTCTATCAACGCCGCAGGAAGCGTAGATAAACTGTCAGCAAGCACAGCCTGGACGCATACGAGCAACAACAAGGCAAGGACCAATGGGCAGCGGATGACAACAGGCATGGGTATTACTCGACAGCCGTCTGGAGAATCGTGAGGGTGGTATCGACACGGTCCACTGCAACCGTCTGAACCCGACCACCCGGCCAGGTGACACGCAGTGCATCGACCCGCTCGTTTTCGCCCAGCCCGAAGGTCACCGGTAATTCGACCTGTGAAAGATAACTGCGTGTCGGCATGATGACGCGGCGCTGGGTAGTACCTCCGGCCTGTAACTCGAGAACGGCACCGATGGCGCTGCGGTTCGCGTCACTGCCTTCCAGACGCACGCGCAGCCAGTGATGACCGAGCTGCTGGTCATTGCGGAACAGCAGAGCCGTACGCCCGTTCTGGTTGACGGCGATATCGAGATCGCCGTCATTATCGATGTCGGCATAGGCAGCTCCCCGGCCGACCATGGGTTCGTAGAGGTCGCCGGGGTCAGCGATCAGCTGGAAACGGGTGCGGCAGGCATCGCCGCAGTTCCAGAACAGCTGGGCGGGCTGCGCGTAGGTCTGGCTGGGCTGTACCACGTTGATCTCGGTTTCCAGGTGGCCGTTGGCCTGGAACAGGTCAAGTCGGCCATCGAGGTCATAGTCGAAGAAGAACAGGCCGAAGGTCAGCGCCAGGCGCGAAGCGGGACCAAAGCCTTCCAGGACTGCTTCGTCGGCAAACGGTGGCTTGCCGTCGGCCGTGACATACAGCGAACTCATCTCGTTGGCGAAGTTGCCGATGCCGATGGCCAGGTCGTCGTCGTTGCGGTACCAGGCACTGTCGATACCCATGGCGCCGGTCGCTTTCCCGTTGCGATCGTAAGCGATGCCCTCCAGCACACCGATTTCCTCGAACCTCCCCTGCCCCAGGTTGTGGTAGAGAAAATTACGGGTGGTATCGTTGGCGACGAACAGGTCGACCAGGCCGTCATGGTCGTAGTCCACCGGCGCGACTGCCAGCGCCTTGCCGACCGCGACACCGGTATTCGGGTCCCTGACAATCATGCCGGCGGATTCCGTGATGTCGGTGAACGCACCGTTCCCGTCATTTCGGTACAGGTGGTTGAGTGTGCCATAGAAGTGATTGGGGGCGCCGATCGCCCGGCCGACCCCGGTCAGTCGAAAATCGATTTCCAGGTCGATCTTGCGCGACCATTCGACATAGTTACCGACAAACAGGTCGAGGTCGCCATCGTTGTCCATGTCGATGAAGGCAGCAGCGGTACTCCATTCGGCCGTCGTGCCGGCCGTATTGCTGCCGGCCGTGACATCCTTGTATGTGCCCTGCACGTTTCTGAGCAGGTGGTTTTCACCCAGCGCAGTCAGGTACAGGTCGGTCCAGCCGTCATTGTCGAAGTCGCCGACGGCGACGCCCATGCAGAAACAGGTCAGCGCAAGGCCGGACTGTTGCGTAACATCGGTAAAGTTGCCGCTGCCGTCATTGCGGTACAGGGCCTGGGTCGGGGCCTCGCCCTGGCGCTGACCGGGAAACCAGTCCGAGTTGACCAGCAACAGGTCCTGGTCGCCGTCATTGTCATAATCCAGGAAAGCGATGCCGCTGCCAATGGCCTCCGGGATGAGCTTTTCACCATAGGCACCGTTGGTGTGCGTGAAATGGATGCCTGCGCTTTTGGTGATGTCCTTGAACGATGTCGCTGGTGCACGGGGTTCGCCGGTCTTGTCATCGACGACCGGACCCGCGGGCGTGGCCTCGACGACCGGCCGGGGTATTTCGTCTTCCTGGCGCAGGTACCACATCACCCCGGCCGCGATCACCGCCAGTACCAGTATGATAACCAGAGAGCGGTAAAAGGCACCACGTATGATGGATTCCCCGTGATGCTGATCGTCCCCGGGCTGCCTCTGTTTATTCACCTGTGTTTGTCTCTCCAGCTGTTACAGGTGAAAGTGTACCGTCCCGGCCGTCAAGGCGTGCTTGATCTGCATCAGGTTCGCGTGCAAGTGCCAGCTGCTGTGCGCTGCAGGCCGCATCCGCTGCAGGCATGGTCATATCATCCGCCTGGACGCGATTCAATTCGTAGATGGCGATGGCTGCCGCTGCATGGTCGGCGGCTGGATTGGCGGTGCGATGGCGGGTAACCGCCTGTTCGATCGCGCTGTCATCACGTCGGAACTGTTCGTGCAGTGTGCGATGGTGGTCCGCGAGTTCGGTATTACCCTGCTGTGCGTAGACCAGCGCCAGGTTGAAATGCGCTGCTGCGTCTTCGGGATCGATGACCAGTGTCCTGTCGAACCACCCGCGTGCGCGTTCCAGCTGAACGTTGCGGTCCTGCTGGTGCCGCTCCCCGCGCAGCTGCCGCGCCCGTTCGTAAAGCGCGCGACCGAGTTCGTTGAGCAGACGGGTGTCGCGCGAAAAATCGTAGCCACGCTGACGGGCCAGGTTGAACCGGTTGTCGACGATGGATTCCAGGGTCGCTATGGCTTCCTCTAGGTGACCGTTCTGGCGATCGATGAGGGCGCTGTACCAGGCGACCGTCCAGGGTACGGCAGGCTTTGCGGCCTTGCCTGCGCGAACCAGCGCCGTGGCTGCCTCGTCCAGTCGGCCTTCCTTGAAGTAGACGCGTGCCAGGTTGAGAGCACCGTATCCCTCTCCCAGCGACTCGACCTCCCGAAAGGCCTGTTCCGCCTGGCGCAGTTCTCCCTTGCCGGACCCGCTGTCGCCCTCGCGCAGCAGTCCGATGCCGTAATCGTTCCAGCGTTCGGTGAGCGCTATGTCCTGTGACTGTTCCGGCAGCGGCTGCGTACTGCCGGCTATCGGGATGCGCACCGTGTCACGGGCCATGACCGTGACCGGCAGCGTATTGCAATCGAAGGCGTCGCCCTGGATGTGCCTGAGATAGGTGGTGTCGAACTTGCGGTAATTGAGACGTGCGTCAAGCGTCACCTCGCCGCTGGCAGCTGCGGGCACCTCCAGCAGGTAATGCACCACCGTGGCCGCCCCGGGTGGTATCTGGTGGTTGTACAGGGGTACGAAGATGTCCTGCGCGTTGCGCCGGTCTATGCGGTTGCCATCGCGGTCCAGTAAGTAGGCATTGGCAAAGTAAGACCAGGGATCGACCACGCCACTCTTGTCCAGTGCCCCGCTACGGCCGATCAGGGTTTCCCCGTTGCGGGCTGCAAGCTCCAGCCAGAGTTCATTGGAATCCGCGGTGCCCTCGGTCATGGCATGTCCCATCCCCGTGGTGCGGATTACGACCTCGACGAGGTAGCGACTGCCCGGCTTGAGTTCGGGCAGTGTCGGTCTTAACGGCGCATGCAGTATCCCGTCGATATGACCTTCCTCCTTGATGCCGAAAATATCGATGCGTGCGGCCTTGCGTAACTGTTCCTGCTGGGTCTCGATGACGGTATCGGGCAAGTCCACCATGCTCGCAACACCGGTATTCGCGCCCGGGAACTGGTGACTGTGGATGCTGCGCTTGCCACTGGCGTCGAAATCACGCGCGGCCGGGTCATCTGACGCCTCGAGCGGCATGTGGCACTGGCTGCAACGTGGCACGGCACGTGGCGGGTAGTAGAAACTGTCGACCCGGTGACCGGATACCCCGCTCTGCAGGAAGCTGTCGTAGTGGTCCTGGCCGCGCAGCCAGCGGTAGTGGTTGATCTCCTCCGTCAGGCTGACCTTGTGGCAGACCGAGCAGAACTCGGCCGACTGGTGCAGGGGTTTCAGCAGGGTCTTCTTGTGCAGTTCCGGCTTGGCCCTGATCAGCAGATGATTGATATTCGTGAGCAGCGTGGCGTCGCTGAACGCAAACGGGTAGCGCAGCGGATCGACCAGGGTGTAATCGCCGTTGCCGCGCGGGCTGTTGATGCGTTCGATGGCGTGACAGGCCATGCAGGTGATACCGGCCAGTCCGGTCGGGTCATTGACCAGGTCAAAGTCCGGATCATCAAAGCGGCCACTGAACAGCGGCACGGGGTCGTGACAGGCGGCGCAGAAGCGCGACATCCGTACTGAACCGTCTCGCTCGAGGGCGACCTTGCGGGTCTCCTCGACGCTGAACTTGTAGGCAGGGTTATTCATGGAACTGAAGCGATGCATGCTGTGTTCATGCGTCTTTGCAATGTTCTCGTGGCAGACGGCGCAGGCCGCGTCCGTCATCAGGTGCTCCGGCGGTATCGATTCCGTACCGGCAAGCCGGGCGAACGAGGGCGGGAATTCGGCGCTGGTCTCCACATGCTCCTGCATGACCGGGCCTGCCTGCAGTATGACCATCATGGCGGCAAAGCCCAGTGCGGCCAGTGACCAGCGCATGCCGCTGCGCCAGTGTATCCGGGGGCCGGCCAGGCGATGCAGCACGAACAGCCAGATCACCGCAAACGGGCTGATGACATGGAGCCAGTAGCCGGCACGCCGGATGGTCGGGTCATTGAGTTCGAAGAATTCGAACCGGGTCAGCAACAGGCCGGTCAGCAGCAGGATCAGCGTGCTGGCGAACAATGCGAAACCGGCACGAATGGCGGCGCGGTTCGGTCGTCGTACGGCACGCCGCATGTGGCCGGTTGCGAATGCGAGGAACGGCAGGATCAGCACCAGGCCCAGCAGCAGGTGTACCAGGAACATCAGCAGGTAGAAATAATCCTGATAGAGCTGGCCGGTGAATTCCTCCAGTAATGTGATCGAGGCCAGGTAGACCGAGTTGACCGCCATGAGGGCAAACAACAGGAACACGGCGGTCAGCAGCTTGCCGAGACGGCGGGTGATTACCGGGTGAGTGGTTTCCATGATTGTCATATCTTGCTGATTTAACCTACAAATAATAACTTCATGGCGCCGGCAGATACTTGATTTAAAGCAAATGACAATGATGAAAGATAACGCCCGGGTTTAAGCCGGGGGTTGGTGTGACGTCGTAAATTTGAGCCTTGCACCTCCCGGCCCGAACCCGCGTGGCTTCTCACCCACCCTGCCCCGATAAATGAACAAGCCCCAAAAGGGGCTTGTTCGTCTATGGCGGAGAGGGTGGGATTCGAACCCACGGACCGTCGCCGGTCAACGGTTTTCAAGACCGTCGCTTTCGACCACTCAGCCACCTCTCCTGAACCTGATACATCCACTGCCTGCGATATTCGTATCCGGCATACCGCATCCCGGGCTGCATATAGTACGCTGCCGGCGTCCGCGCCTGCAGGCACGATTGACAGGCCTGTGTTTACGACCTGCGGGCCAGCATCATCATGGCTGCATGCCGCGCAAGAATACCGGAAGCCAGCGGCTCCTGGCCAGTGAAATGCCCCAAAAAACACATGTTTATCAAGTTGCTGTTTCCGGGCGGGATGTATATCCTTAGTGAACTGCTAGGGTATTGAATTGTCATACCCGGTACCCAACTTTTTCAGCCAAGGAGTTAGCAAAAGATGAGCATGATTGAAAAGACCGTTATTCGTTCTGAACAATCGGTGCTGGCCACCAACAAGGTGCTGCGCAATACCTACGCCCTGCTGTCGATGACGCTGATCTTCAGCGCGCTGTGTGCAGGTGCGGCCGTCGCACTCAGTTTGCCGCCAATGGGCATGATCGTCACCCTGGTCGGCTATTTCGGGCTGCTGTTCCTGACCACGCGATTCAGCAACAGCAGCCTGGGCCTGCTGTTCGTCTTCGCCCTGACCGGTTTCATGGGTCTGACACTGGGGCCGATCATGAGCATGTACCTGTCCATCCCGAACGGCAGCCAGGTCGTGATGACCGCCATGGGCGGGACCGGCGTCATCTTCCTGGGTCTGTCCGGCTATGTCCTGACCACGCGCAAGGATTTCAGCTTTATCGGTGGCTTCCTGATGGTTGGCATCCTGGTGGCGTTCCTTGCCGGTATCGCCAGCATGTTCCTGAGTATGCCGGGACTGTCGCTCGCCGTATCGGCCATGTTCGTCCTGCTGATGTCGGGCCTGATCCTCTATCAGACCAGCGAGATCATCCATGGCGGCGAGACCAACTACATCCTGGCCACGGTGACGCTGTTCGTTTCCATCTACAACCTGTTCCTGAGCCTGCTGCATTTGCTCGGGGCACTGGGTGGTGATGATTAACCGTCTTAGCCTTTACCTGTACAGGCCCCGCTCTGCGGGGCCTGTTTTTTATGGATGTCGACATGCACGAATCATTTGACGCACGCAACGAGCTGGAAGAGAAACTGCTGGCCGCCCAGGAAGGCCAGATCAGCAGCGAGGAGTTCATGCAGTACCTGATGGAAAACCAGGTGTTCATGCCGGTGAAGGACTCGATCGGTATCGGCGGCTTCACGGCCAGCAACAAGGCGGTGCCGCTGACGCTCAGGAGCGACGACAACACCGAGGTACTGATCCTGTTCACAAGTCCCGATCGGGCGAAGGATTTCGTGGATGAATTTCCCGGCTACGAAGGCGGCCTGCTGGCCGAGTTCAGCTGGGTGCTGGAGCGCACCGGCAGCGGCATCGGCATTTCCATCAATCCGAACTGGCCGGTCGGCTTCGATCTCGAGCCGGAGATG
>JBATJF010000483.1:0-8149 GCA_049668345.1 Gammaproteobacteria bacterium | reverse complement strand
AGCACGTTGCGACTCACATCACCGGCGCCCGTGGCAAAGATCAGCGGCATGGAACCGGCGAGCGTTGAAATAGTGGTCATGATGACCGGCCGCCGACGTCCAGACCGCGGAGACCATCAATACCCTGAACTCGCTGATCAGCCTGCAGGGCCAGCTGCGGGATGACATCGAAAAGCTGAACACTCGCCTGGAGGCGACACTGGGGACTGCGGAAAAGAAAGAGATCCAGGCACAGCTCGACAAGCTGGACAAGGATCTGCAGACCACGACGAAGAACCTGAAGGAGATCGCCTCCGGTGCGGACATCACCAGCCTGCGCGCCACCGAGGAGACCAAGTTCGACTTCCAGGCCGAACTGTTTTCGCTGTTGCGTCCGGCGCTGAAGGAAATGAAGGAGATGACCATCCATGTCCGGCAGAAATCCGATCTCAAGGACAAGATCGCCTACTACAGCGCCAAGCTGCCGGTCACGGAACGCGCGGTCGCCAACATCACCCGCCTGCTGCAGGCTACCGACGATGCGGCGCTGGAGAAGAACCTGCAGGGCATGCTGGCGGACTGGAACAAGCAGCTGACCTTCATGCAGAGCGAATTGCAGTCGGCCGAGCTGCAGCTGGAAAAGCTGGAGCGTTCGGAGGCGACGCTGGCCGAGGCCTCGCAAAGCTACCTTAAGACATTTTTCCAGGCACGCGGCCTGTACCTGATCGAGGCGCTGCTGGTCGTCATCGGCATCCTGCTGGTGTCGCGGCTGTCCTACGGTGCCATGGTGCGGCTGATTCCCGGCTACCGGGCCGAGCATCGCAGCTTCCGCCTGCGGCTGCTGGATCTGCTGCATCGCCTGGCCACCACGGTGCTGGTCATCATGGGCCCGATGGTGGTGTTCTACCTGGTCGAGGACTGGGTGCTGTTCAGTCTCGGCATCCTGCTGCTGATCGGGCTCGGCCTGACCCTGCGCCATGCCCTGCCGCGCTACTGGCAGCAGATCCAGCTGTTTCTCAATATTGGCTCGGTACGCGAGGGGGAGCGCATAGATCTCGATGGCCTGCCCTGGCGGGTCCGGCAAATCAACATCTTCAGCATCCTCGAAAACCCGACCGCCGGGATCACCCAGCGCGTGCGCATCGACAGCCTGGTGGATCTGAAATCGCGGCCATACCACAAGAATGACCCGTGGTTTCCCTGCGAGCGCGGTGACTGGGTGCTGCTGAGCGACGACATGCGCGGCAAGGTCGTGGGCATCACCCAGGAACTGGTCGAGCTGGTGGCGCGTGGCGGCGCGCACCGCACCTACCAGACTGGCGATTTCCTGTCGCTGTCACCACTCAACCTGTCGCGCAATTTCCGCCTCAAGGAGACGATCGGCATCAGCTACAACCTGCAAAAGGACAGCGTGACCACCATACCGGCACTGCTCAGGGCCTTCGTGGCACAACGCATAGAGGACTCGGAGTACGCCGGTCAGCTGCTCAATCTGCGTGTCGAGTTCCAGCAGGCCAACACCTCGTCGCTGGACCTGGTGGTGATCGCCGATTTCGACGGCGCGCTGGCCGATCTGTACAACCGCCAGCGCCGCACGATACAGGGCTGGTGTGTCGAGGCCTGCACGACCCACCACTGGGAGATTCCGTTCACCCAGCTGACATTGCACCGGGCCGAGGCCGGCGACTGAAGGTGCAGTACATACGTGCGCACCGCTCGCGCGATGTACAGGGTTGTACGCGTGCCACCAGAGGGCAGGAGGACCGTAGCGGCCTTGCGAAGCGCTCCTGCCCCAATAGACGCAGCCGCAGCAGCGGACCGCGTCCGCGATCTTTTACGGTTGAAAAACACCCGGGGATCCCTCCCCCGGCAATACACGCATGACTGCCGGTCAAACCGGCCCAATCAGTACGGCATGCACATCCTTCGATATCACCCGGCCCAGCACTTCCTGCGAATTCATGCGCTCGCGGTCGTACTGCACCAGCATCAGGTGGTAACGCAGCGGGCAGAACTCTGCCGATTCGATCCCATCGGATGATTCGAGAAAACTCACCAGCTCCTGCCGCTGCCACTGATCGAGTGATTCATCCACGTGCACGATTATCTCGACATTGCTGCCCGGCATGGGAAAAATTTTCGTTGCTGCTTCAGACATAGCTCACCCCTCCTGTTTCGTTCGTCCATCCACCCTTTCTTGCAGATTGTTTGCCCGGTAAAGAGGACACAGCCGGTACCGCTGGCACGCGATAAGCGGACTGCGGAACGGTACTGACATGTTCTGCAAGAATTGCATGACTGCCCCCGGCCACTGCCATACCCAATGCGTCAGAATACCGTCACGACATACGCTACGCGCGGTGTAACGATCCGAGAAAATGCAATGTATACGCATTAGCACTAACCGTAGACGCCGCCGGTGAACTGTCAAGGTAGAAAAAGGTACTAGCTCGATCGAGCGAGGCCATCCCTGGACGCGTCGTGATGATGACAGGGTAAGTTTTTCCCTGTCGGTGGGGATCGCTCAGGCCTTGCTGCGGCCTGTCAGCGGTAGTGATATCGAACGCGGCTGCTGATGCCGCAGAGCAATTCGTAGGCAATGGTACCGGCAGCGCGGGCGATGTCGTCGACCGGCAGGCCGTCGCCCCACACCATGACTTCATCACCGATACACGCCCGCGGGCAGTTGCGCAGATCGATGGTGATCATGTCCATGGAGACGCGACCGGCCAGCGCCGCGCGCTGCCCGTTCACCAGCACCGGCGTCCCCGGGGGCACGTGGCGCGGATAGCCGTCGCCGTAGCCGATCGCCGCCACACCGATCCGCATGTCCTCCGGGCAGACCCAGTCACCGCCGTAACCCACGGCATCGCCCTTGCGCCGCTCGGCGACCTCGATCAGTGCAGTGCACAGGGACATGGCCGGCCTGAGGTCGAGCTGTGCGGCGGATTTTTCCGCCATCGGCGAGGATCCGTACAGCATGATGCCGGGTCGTACCCAGTCGGCATGCGCGGCTGGCCAGGCCAGCACGGCGGCCGAATTGGCCAGCGTGCGCTCGCCCTCCCGCGTGCCCAGTGTCGCCTGGAAGCTTGCAATCTGGCGTGCCGTGAAGTCCGCGTCCGCTTCGTCGGCGCGAGCGAAGTGGGTCATGTAACGTACGGTACCGATGTGCCGCAATGCCTGCAGGCGCGCCAGCGCCGCGTCGACCCTCGCCGGTGCGAATCCCAGCCGGTGCATGCCGGTGTCGATCTTGAGCCAGACATCGACAGGCCGGGTCAGCCGCCCCTGCTCGAGCAGGTCGAGCTGAAATTCGTTGTGTATGACCAGGTCCAGCCGGTAACCGCATACCAGGGCGATGTCAGCGGCCGAGAACAGCCCCTCCAGCAGCACGATGCGCTGCTCGCAGCCGGCCTCGCGCAGGCTGACCGCCTCGTCCAGCCCGACGACGGCGAAGGCGTCGGCCGCATCGAGTGCCTGCGCGACCTGCACCAGACCGTGACCGTACGCGTTGGCCTTGATGACGGCGATGATGCGGCTGTCGGGCGCCATCTGGCGTACCCGGTTGAGGTTATGCTGCAGCGCACCGAGCGCGATGCGCGTGCACGCGGGACGCGTCATGCCTATTCGTTACCCGTGTAATAGGCGTCGCGCGCGTGGTTCTCGAAGCGTGTGAACTGGCCGCGGAAGGTCAGCATGCACTTGCCGATCGGGCCGTTACGCTGCTTGCCGATGATGATTTCGGCCAGCCCCTTGTGCGGACTGTCCTCGTGGTAGACCTCGTCGCGGTAGATGAACATGATGACATCGGCGTCCTGCTCGATGGCGCCGGACTCGCGCAGGTCGGACATGACCGGGCGGCGGTCGGTGCGCTGTTCCAGGCTGCGGTTGAGCTGGGACAGCGCGATCACCGGCACACTGAGCTCCTTCGCCAGCGCCTTGAGATTGCGCGAGATTTCGGAGATCTCGGTGGCGCGGTTTTCGCGATTATTGGTCCCCTGCATGAGCTGCAGGTAATCGATCACGATCAGCCCGAGGTTGTGTTCGCGCTTGAGCCGGCGCGCACGGGCGCGCAGTTCAACCGGCGACAGCGCCGGCGTATCGTCGATGAAGATCGGCGCCGAATCCAGCAGGCTGACCGCCGAGGTCAGGCGTGGCCAGTCGTCATCGTCGAGCTTGCCGGTGCGGATCTTGTGCTGGTCGATGCGTCCGAGCGAAGACATCATGCGCAGCGCGAGGTGCTCGCCGGGCATTTCCATACTGAAGATGCCCACCGGGACCTGGTTCTTGATGGCCGCATTCTCGGCGAAGTTCACCGCCAGTGTGGTCTTGCCCATGGAGGGACGACCGGCGACGATGATCAGGTCGGAAGGCTGCAGGCCGGCAGTCATGTTATCGAGATCGGTGAATCCGGTGGAGACGCCGGTGATGTGGTCTTCCTGCTGCGACAGCATGTCGATGCGGTCCACGGCGGTCGCCAGCAGGGTGCGGATATTCGTGAAACCACGCTTGCCGCGCTTGCCCTGCTCGGCAATCTCGAACACCATCTTCTCTGCATTGTCCAGCAGCGCGCCTGAATCACGCCCTTCCGGCACGAAACCGCTGTTGGCGATGCGGTTGCCCACCTCGATGAGCTGCCGCATCACGGAATTCTCGCGCACGATATCGGCGTAGGCCTTGATATTCGCCGCACTCGGCGTGTTTTGCGCAAGCTTGCCAAGTGCTGTCAGGCCACCGACATCGTCCAGCAGGCTGTTCTGGTCCAGCCACTCGGACAGGGTGACGGCGTCCAGTGGATTGTTCTTTTCCGCCAGCTGCGCGATGGCGCGAAAGATCAGGCGATGATCGCGGCGGTAGAAATCCTCTTCACTGACGCAATCCGCCACGGTGTCCCAGGCGGAATTGTCCAGCATCAGGCCACCGAGCACAGCCTGTTCCGCCTGCAGGGAATGCGGCGGCACCTTGAGCATGCTGGTGTCAGTATGAATAACGTCTGCGGTACGTAGAGATTCTGCCATGTCGCTTTAGTTATGGATGTGAGTAGCGTTCAACATGTGGCCGTATAAATATCACAAACACATCATGAAGACACCATTGCGTTGCATCTGCAATTGTGCCTCGTGAAAGCCTGCGCGCCGGAAACAAGACAGGCGCCCGCGGGCGCCTGTCTGCTAACTGTTCAGTTACAGGATGTTGCGACTGTCTGTAACTGTGCTGTTTATTTTTCCGGCGTAATGCTCAGTTTTATTGTTGCATTCACGTCCGAATGCAGGTGCAGCGTCACCTCGTAGTCACCGACCTGGCGGAACACGCCGTTCGGCAGGCGCACTTCGTGACGTTCGACCTCGACCCCCTGCGCCGTGATGGCATCGGCGATGTCCGCCGTGCCGACCGAACCGAACAGCTTGCCTTCGTCGCCGGCGTTGGCGGCGATGGTGATGCTCATGCCGTCCAGCCGCTCGCGGCGCGCCTCGGCGTCGGCCAGCGACGCGGAGGCGGCCTGTTCCAGCTCCGCACGCATGGCCTCGAAGGCGGCAATATTCTCCGGCGTCGCCGGCCTGGCCTTGCCCTTGGGCACCAGGTAGTTTCTGCCATAGCCCGGCCGCACCTTGACCTTGTCGCCCATGGCGCCGAGATTCTCGATCTTTTCAAGCAGAATGATTTCCATGTTCACAACCTCTGAAAGTAGTTTCGTCAATTCCCGCCGCTTGCGCCGCGCTGGAAGCGGCGACGGAAGTCCAGCCAGGTGTCCAGCAACCCGCCACCGGCCAGCAACAGACTCGCCTGCGGCAGCAACGCCAGCGCCACGTACACGGCAACCAGCCAGCCCGTGCCCCGCCCGGCCTGTTTAACCAGGCTGTGTATCACCGCCAGCCCGGTCAGCAGGTAGGGCACCAGCATTACCATGGCCAGCTGCGCGGCCAGGTCGCCCGCCGCATCCGGCACGAAGCGCGCCAGCAACATCATGGCCACTGTCAGCAGCCCGGACAGGTTTCCCAGCCGCAGGCTGCAGAATTCCTCGCGGAATGCACCCGGTCGCACCAGCAATGACTGCCACCAGCGCGCCAGTAACAGGCTGCCGACGACGCCGGTGATCAGTGACGCCACGACCACGCCGGTCATCAGGGCGGCAATCTGGCCGACCAGCTCGGCGTCGCCGAGCGACTGCACCTTGATGCCGGCGTCGCCCAGTGTCGTCTCGAATTCCTGCAGCCGACCCACCCACCAGGGCACCGGATCGCCGAAGTAGCCGTACACCGCCAGCAACAGGGATCCGCCGAACAGCACGGACGCCAGCAGCGCCTGTGACAGCGACCGGGTCTGCCGCAGCACCAGCGCCAGCAGCCAGCACGGCAGCCATAGCAGCAATACCAGCAGCAGATTCAGCACCACGACCGCGTGCAGGCCGATCAGCTGGTAGAACAGCAGTGTCGCGGCGCTCGCCAGCACCAGCACCTGCAGACCGGGCAGTATTCCGATATGCAAGGTCACCAGCGCAACGGCCGCCGCCGCCAGGTAACTCAGTACGGTGGTAAAGGGCACCAGCAGGTAGGTCAATGCACCTGCGGCCGCGGTCACCAGCACGGCCTGCCAGCGCCCCCTGACGATGAGTTCAGCCAGACCCTTCATGTAAACGGATTACCGGTGTGCGGCCCCGGCACCCTGCACGATTCCCGTGCTAGTGCGCATCCGTATACGGCAGCAGGGACAGGTAGCGCGCGCGCTTGATCGCGGTGGACAGCTGGCGCTGGTACCTGGCCTTGGTGCCGGTAATGCGGCTGGGCACAATCTTGCCGGTCTCGCTGACGTACTGCTTCAATACGGCGAGATCCTTGTAATCGATTTCCTTGGTGTCCTCCGCGGTAAAGCGGCAGAACTTGCGGCGACGGTAGAAACGGGCCATGGTGATTCCTCTTCAGATTCGGTAACGGTGCGTGTTCAGGATGCGGCGGTTTCGTCGACTTCGGCAGCTTCGTCGGCGCTATCGTCGTCGGACGCTGCCGTGACATCATCAGCGTCACGGTCTACATCACGCGGTTCCCGCTCGCGCTTCTCTTCCGGCCTCTTGATCAGCAGGGACGGCTCTGTCACCGCCGCCTTGCGACTGATCACCAGGTTACGGATAACGGCATCGTTGAAACGGAAGGAACTGTTCAGCTCCTCCAGCACGGGCGTACTGCACTCGATGTTCATGAGCACGTAATGCGCCTTGTGCAGTTTCTGGATCGGATAGGCCAGCTGGCGGCGGCCCCAGTCTTCCAGGCGGTGTATCTTGCCGCCGTCGCTCTCGATCGTCGCGCGGTAACGCTCGATCATGGCAGGCACCTGCTCGCTCTGGTCAGGGTGGACCAGAAACACGACTTCATAATGTCTCATCAAAGACCCCTTGTGGATTGGCAGCCTGCAGTCGCTGCTGCAGGCAAGGAGTTGGTTTTTCAGCTGGTAATCAGCCGTTTGTAAAGAGCGCGCATTCTAAGGAAAGCCGACCGCCATGTAAAGCCGCGAGCTGGCGACGGCGGCAGCCTGATGGCGGACACGCACAGCGGGCTGACCGGCACATCGCACCCGCAATGACGCGGCGCAGAACATGAAATATTACTGGCTATCTCTCTGTTTATCAGTGTTTTTATCCGGCCGCCGCTGGCGCACGGCCTCGAACAGCAGCACCCCCGCCGCCACCGACACATTCAGGCTCGACACCGTGCCGGCCATGGGGACGGCGATCTCGAAATCGCACAGTTCCCGGGTCAGCCGGCGCAGGCCGCTGCCCTCGCTGCCCAGCACCAGCGCCAGCGGCCCGCTCAGGTCGGCGTCGAAGACCTGCTGTGATGCGCTGTCGCTGGCGCCGTACAGCCAGATACCCGCCTCGCGCAGCACGCGCAGGCTGCGCGCGAGATTGGTAACGGTGAAGATCGGCATGGACTGCACGGCACCGCAGGCGACCTTGTGCACCACCGGCGTGATTCCCGCGGCACGGTCTTTCGGCAGGATCACCGCATGCACGCCGGCGGCGTCCGCGCTGCGCAGGCAGGCGCCCAGGTTGTGCGGGTCCTGCACGCCGTCCAGCACCAGCAGGAAGGCCGGCGCAGTCAGCGCGGCCAGAAAATCCGGCAGCGCCTTTTCGTCCATCACGCAACTGCCGCCCTGCACCGTGGCAACCACGCCCTGGTGG
>JBATJF010000482.1:0-3558 GCA_049668345.1 Gammaproteobacteria bacterium | reverse complement strand
GTGCAGGTGATGATCGAGGGCCCTGGCCACGTGCCGATGCAGCTGATCCGCGAGAACATGGAAAAGGAACTGCAGGACTGTCACGAGGCACCCTTCTACACCCTCGGTCCGCTGACCACCGACATCGCACCGGGCTACGACCACATCACCTCCGCCATCGGCGCGGCGCAGATCGGCTGGTACGGCACGGCCATGCTGTGCTACGTGACACCCAAGGAGCACCTGGGCCTGCCGGACAAGGCAGACGTTCGCGAAGGCATCATCACCTACAAGATCGCCGCGCATGCCGCTGACCTGGCCAAGGGGCATCCCGGGGCGCAGGTGCGCGACAACGCCCTGTCCAAGGCGCGTTTCGAGTTCCGCTGGCAGGACCAGTTCAACCTCGGCCTTGACCCGGAGAAGGCGCGCGAATTCCACGACGCCACGCTGCCCAAGGATTCCGCCAAGGTGGCGCACTTCTGCTCCATGTGCGGGCCGAAATTCTGTTCCATGAAGATCAGCCAGGACGTGCGCGAGTACGCCGCCGGCCGGGGCATCGGTGATATCGATGTCGCCATCGAAACCGGAATGTCCGAGAAGGCCGCCGAGTTCAAGGACGGCGGCGCGGAAATCTACCGCAAGGCGTAGCTCGTGTTTATATAACGGCCACGGAAGTACACGGAATTACACGGAAAAATTCCTGACTCGATATCAGCAGGCGTAGGGTGCGTTTTACGCACCGGGAGCGGCGTCCGGATGCCGCCTGCGGCTGAGGTGAGACGTGAATGGCCACGGAATCCACGGAAGAACACGGAAAAATAACAAGGCAGGCGTAGGGTGCGTTTTACGCACCGGGAGCGGCTGACCAGGGCCCGTTGAGTCATTTTCTTGTCGCACGTGAAGAACGATACCGGATACCAAGTTGTCATTCAGGCTGTTACTGATTCCAGGATTTTGCCGGAACTTTGAAATAAGCACTGGTCAACATATCCCTGAATAGAATTTTTCCGTGTTCTTCCGTGGGTTCCGTGGCTATTTATTTTTTCGATACCAGGCGCCGGACGATGTAAAATGCGCCAATCCTGAATCCCCCTATTCGTTAAGGACGTGCAATGAACCAGACCAACGCCAATTTCAGCGGCCGCATGCTGTTGCGCATGATGGTTCTCGGGGCAATCGTGGTGATTGTCCTGGTCGCAAACTATAAATTCATCGACGAGATGTATTTCACGCGCCAGCTGACCGCGGTCGGCTATGCCATCAATGGCGGTATTTTCGGTATCTTTCTGCTCGGGCTGGCCAAGATCGTGCTGTCGCTAATGCGCTATATGCGCGAGGAGGTCGCGCTGGACCGCCTCGTCTCCCACCTGGAGAGCGGTCATGACAACCCGGTGAAGGGGGTCAATGCACGTTCCATCATCGCGCGCCGTTACCAGACGCTCAGCCGGCTGAGCGAGCAGTATGCGAAGATCAATCACAGCGCGCTCGCCGCCACGCTGCTCGCGGTCGAGAGTACCCGCACCAGCTTCGCCAAGTACGTCAGCAATATCCTGATTCTGACCGGCGTGTTCGGTACCATCGTGTCGTTGTCCATCGCGCTGGCCGGTGCCTCCACCCTGCTGGAGGATGTCCAGGCCACCAGCAGCATGGGCATGGTGATACACGGCATGTCCACCGCGCTGTCGACCACCTTCACCGCCATCCTGTGCTACCTGTTCTACGGCTATTTCTACCTCAAGCTGGGCGATGCCCAGACCAACGTGCTTGGCAAGGTGGAAGAGATCACCTCGGTTTACCTGTTGCCGAGGTTCTCGCATGACAGCGAGAGCCTGCTGCACGAGGTGACCGGCCTGGTCAGCGGCCTGCGCGAGGCGGCTGAAGGCATGAAGCAGGTGCAGCAGGATTTCGCGTCGGCCGGCGACAGCCTGGATGCGACCATCGGCGGGCTTGCCGAAAGCGTCAGCAGGGTCACAGGCGACATGAATCAGGTCAAGCAGTTGCTGCGCGAGGGGTTCCGGCTGCCGCCTGCCGGTAACTGAGCATGGACGAGGGATTTATCGATCTCAGGCATGCCGGCGACTACAGCGCCGGCGGCGACAGCTTCTGGCCGTCGTTTACCGATATCATGATGGTGGTGGTGATGATCTTCATGATCACCAGCACTATCCTGATGTTGCGCAACTGGGAGCTGGTGCGCGAGCTGCGAGCCACCATCGCGGCGGAACTCGCGGCCGAGGAGCTGGCCAAGACCGCCACCCGCACCAGCGAAACGCTGGAGGAGCGTCTGGCATCGGCGCAGAGCGAGATCTCCGAACTGCGCATGCAGCTGATGCGCAGCAACGAAATCAACCAGGCGACCGGCCGCGAACTGGTGCAGACGCGCCAGCAGGTGCGCTCGCTGGAAAGCGACCGCAAGGGGCTGGAGTTGCGCCTGCAGCAGTCGGCGCTGGACCTGCGCCGGGTGCAGGACACGCTGCAGCAGAAACAGGACGAACTGTCGCGCCAGCAGGCAAAAGTCTCCGAGCTGGAGCAACTCGAACTGGTGCGCAGCGACGAGCTGGCCGCACTCCGGGCGCAGTACGCCGAGTCCGAGCTGCTGCTAACCAGCCTGCAGGGCACCTACGACGAGCTCAGCGTCAAGTACAACAAGCTGATCAAGCCGGCACGCAGCGCGGCCGGCAAGTACCTGGTGTCGGTGCGCTACCGCAAGGAAAATGGCAAGTATCAGCTGGAATTCAAGGAAATGGAGAAGGACGACTACCAGACGCTGAGCCGCCAGGAACTCGATAAAAAACTGTCGGCCCTCAAGGATGAGTATTCCGGTCAGCTCTACGTCAAGGTCATCATTCCGAAGGACAGCGGGCTGTCCTACAACGAGGCCTGGGGCTTCACCCAGGATATCCTGACCAGCTACGACTACTACTACCAGGAGTAGCAGCCGGGTTCATCAGGCATGGTTGATGCAACCGGCATTATCGGTGCCGGTTGTGGCAGACGCGTTTGAGCGTGTGAATAATAAAATAGCCACGGAAACACACGAAGAACACGGAAAAAGATTTTTCGAATTGATTCTTTTCCAGGTTTTTATTTCTCCCTGCTGTTGCACTTCCATACCGGGTTTCGCGCCGGCAGGATCGTAGAATGCGCCATATGTACCGGGCGGGCATTTGGGGATGGAACGCGACCCCGCGCCCGCGCTCCCACCGGTAAATCCGCACTCTCCGCCAGCCGGTTTGATTTTTCCGTGTTCTTCCGTGGGTTCCGTGGCCATTCACGTCTCACCTCAGCCGCAGGCGGTATCCGGACGCCGCTCCCGGTGCGTAAAACGCACCCTACGCCTGTCTTGTTATTTTTCAGTGTTCTTCCGTGGGTTCCGTGGCCATTCACGTCTCACCTCAGCCGCAGGCGGCATCCGGACGCCGCTCCCGGTGCGTAAAACGCACCCTACGCCTGTCTTGTTATTTTCCTGTGTTCTTCCGTGGCCATTCACGTCTCACATTTCACGTTTCGCAGTTGCAGGGTGCGCTATGTGCACCGGGTTAGCAAAAGGTGCGTTGATTGCACCCTGCGCCTGAAGCT
>JBATJF010000481.1:0-6477 GCA_049668345.1 Gammaproteobacteria bacterium | reverse complement strand
GAGGATATACAGGCCAACCGCCGCATGGGGGATACCGGCGCGGCGTTGATCAATGCGGGCGATGCTGTGCTGACCTACTGTAATACCGGTGCGCTTGCCACCGGCGGCTACGGTACCGCGCTGGGCGTGGTGCGCAGTGCCTGGGCGGCGGGCAAGCTGGCCGCGGTCTATGCCGGCGAGACGCGCCCGTGGCTGCAGGGTGCGCGGTTGACGGCCTGGGAGCTGGTCCGCGACGGTATCCCGGTCACGCTGATCACGGACAATGCCGCGGCCTTTCTCATGCAGCGCGGCAAGGTGCAGTGGGTCATCACCTGCGCCGACCGTGTCGCGGCGAACGGCGACGTCATCAACAAGATCGGTACCTACCAGCTGGCAGTGGCGTGCCGCTTCCACGGCGTGAAAATGATGGTCGCGGCGCCGCTGTCGACGCTGGACATGGCCATGCCGGACGGGCAGCAGGTGGTGATCGAGGAGCGGCCGGCCAGCGAAATCCTGACCCTGGCCGGCCAGCCGGTGGCGGCGAGCGGTGCGGCGGCCTGGAACCCCGTGTTCGACGTGACGCCGGCCGGGCTGGTCGACTACCTGGTCACCGAGGCCGGGGTGATCGCGGCCCCGGACCGGGAACAGCTGCGTACCTTCGCCGCACGGCACCTGGCCGGCTGAAATTCGACCGCACTGCCGGCGCGGGCCGCAAACCGCCCCAGTCGCTCCAGAAATCGACATTCTCCAGGTGTAGTGGGGGAGACGGCTATGCTAAAATGTCCGGCTTTAACGCTGTAGCTGCCGCCAGGCAGAACAACCCGCCCTGAACCACTGCAGCAGGGGCCTACGGAACCCGTCTGAATGACCGACTTCGCCAAAGAGATCGTGCCTGTCAATCTCGAAGACGAGATGAAGCAGTCCTACCTCGATTACGCCATGAGCGTGATCGTCGGCCGGGCGTTGCCGGACGTGCGCGACGGCCTCAAGCCGGTGCACCGGCGTGCGCTGTTCGCCATGAGCGAGCTGGGCAATGACTGGAACAAGCCGTACAAAAAATCCGCGCGTATCGTCGGTGACGTGATCGGCAAGTACCACCCGCACGGTGACACGGCGGTATACGACACCATCGTGCGCATGGCGCAGCCGTTCTCGCTGCGCTACATGCTGGTGGATGGCCAGGGTAATTTCGGTTCCGTCGACGGTGACTCGCCGGCGGCCATGCGCTACACCGAAGTGCGCATGTCCAGGATCGCGCACGAGCTGATCGCCGACCTCGACAAGGAAACGGTCGATTTCGTACCCAACTACGACGAAACCGAGCGTGAGCCCGCGGTGTTCCCGACGCGCGTGCCGAACCTGCTGGTCAACGGTTCCGCCGGCATCGCCGTCGGCATGGCTACCAACATTCCGCCGCATAACCTGCGCGAGGTGATCGGTGCCTGCCTGGCCCTGATCGACAATCCCGCCATCGAGATCGACGAAATCATGCAGCACGTGCCTGGGCCGGACTTTCCGACCGCCGGCATCATCAACGGCGTGCGCGGCATTCACGAGGCCTATCGCACCGGGCGCGGCCGCATCCATATCCGTGCACGCAGCCATATCGAGGGCGACGAAGGCAAGGGCCGCCAGAGCATCGTCATTACCGAGTTGCCCTACCAGGTCAACAAGGCGCGCCTGATCGAGAAAATCGCCGAGCTGGTACGCGAGAAGAAGATCGATGGCATTGCCCAGCAGGGCCTGCGTGACGAATCCGACAAGGACGGCATGCGCGTGGTTATCGACCTCAAGCGCGGCGAAGTCGCCGAGGTCCTGCTCAACAACCTCTATCAGCACACCCAGCTGCAGACCGTGTTCGGTATCAACATGGTGGCGCTGGTCGATGGCCGGCCACAGCTGCTCAACCTGAAACAGTGCCTGGAGGCCTTCATCCGTCACCGCCGCGACGTGGTCACGCGGCGCACGGTGTTTGAATTGCGCAAGGCGCGCCAGCGGGCCCATATCCTGGAAGGTCTCGCGGTTGCCCTGTCCAACATCGACGAGGTGATCGCGCTGATCAAGGCCTCGCCCAACCGCCTGGTTGCCAAGGATGCCCTGATGGGTCGCAGCTGGGAACCCGGCGTGGTGACCGGCATGCTGGCGCGCGCCGGTGCCGAGGCCTCGAGGCCGGATACGCTGGCGCCGGGTTTCGGGCTGATCGAGGACGGCTACCGCCTCTCCGAGGAACAGACTCAGGCGATCCTGGACCTGCGCCTGCACCAGCTGACCGGTCTGGAGCAGGACAAGATCGTCGGCGAGTACAAGGAATTGCTGGACGTGATCGATCGCCTGCTGGCGATCCTGCAGGACCCGGAGCGCCTGATGGCGGTTATCCGCGGCGAGCTCACCGACTTGCGCGACCAGTTCGGGGACGACCGGCGTACCGAGATCCTGACCGATCACCTCGACCTGACCCTCGAGGACCTGATCACCGAGGAAGACGTCGTGGTCACGCTGTCACACGCCGGCTATGCCAAGTCGCAGCCGCTGACCGACTACCGCGCGCAGCGCCGCGGCGGGCGCGGCAAGACCGCGGCCGGCGTCAGGGAAGAGGATTTCATCGACAAGCTGTTCATCGCCAGCACCCACGATACGATCCTGTGCTTCTCGAGCCGCGGCAAGGTCTACTGGTTGAAGGTTTATGAATTGCCGCAGGCCGGGCGCACGGCGCGCGGCAAGCCGATCGTCAACCTGCTGCCGCTGGAAGGCGACGAACGCATCAATGCGGTGCTGCCGATCCGCGAGTTCGACACGGACCACTATATCTTCATGGCCACCGCCACCGGCACGGTCAAGAAGACCGCGCTGGCCGACTTCTCGCGTCCGCGCGCCAGCGGCATCATCGCCATCGACCTGCGTGAAAACGATTACCTCATCGACGTCGCGATCACCGACGGTTCCCAGGACATTATGCTGTTCAGCGACGCCGGCAAGGTCATCCGGTTCAGCGAAAACGACGTGCGTGCCATGGGCCGTACCGCCTGCGGCGTGCGCGGTATCAAGCTGCAGCAGGGCCAGCGCGTGATCTCGCTGATCATCGCCAGTGCCAGCCCGGTACTGACCGCGACCGAAAACGGTTATGGCAAGCGCACCCTCGCGGAGGATTACCCGGTACACGGGCGCGGTGGTCAGGGCGTGATCGCCATCCAGGTCACGGAGCGCAACGGGAAGGTGGTCGGCGCAGTCGCGGCCGACGAAAACGACGAGGTCATGCTGATCAGCGGCGGTGGCACCCTGGTGCGTACCCGCGTCAACGAGATTTCCGTCATGGGCAGGAACACCCAGGGTGTGCGACTCATAAGCCTGGCGGAGGACGAAAGCCTGGTCGGGATCGAGCGCGTCGTCGAAGAGCGCGATGATGAAGACGAGGTTGACGCCGCGGTGCCCGGTCCGGATGCTGAATAGTCTCAACGGCCATATTTACAACCAGCAGGTTTAACATGTCTGACGTATTCAATTTCAGCGCCGGGCCGGCAATGCTGCCGAAGACCGTGCTCACCCTTGCGCGCGACGAGTTGCTGGACTGGCACGGTACCGGTATGTCGGTGATGGAGATGAGTCACCGCAGCAAGGAATACCTGTCGATCGCCATGCAGGCCGAGACGGATCTGCGTGCACTGCTGGCGATTCCTGACAACTACAAGGTGCTGTTCCTGCAGGGCGGAGCGACCAGCCAGTTCGCCATGGTGCCGATGAACCTGCTGCGCGGAAGTACGCAGGCGGACTATATAAATACCGGCGCCTGGTCGAAAAAGGCCATCGCCGAGGCGCAGCGCTACTGCGAGGTAAACGTTGCGGCCAGTTCTGCGGACAGCAAGTTCACCACCATCCCGGCGTTCGACAGCTGGCAGCTGAATGCCCGGGCAGCCTACGTGCATTACACGCCGAACGAGACCATCGGCGGTGTCGAGTTCCACGAAATCCCGGATACCGGTGACGTGCCGCTGGCCGCGGACATGTCGTCGACCATTCTTTCGCGGCCCATCGACGTGTCACGTTACGGCCTGATCTATGCCGGCGCGCAGAAGAACATCGGCCCGGCCGGCCTGACGGTGGTGATTGTGCGGGACGACCTGATCGGGACCACGCTGCCCGGCACGCCATCGATGTTCGATTACCAGGCGCACGCCGACAATGGTTCCATGCTGAACACACCGCCGACCTTCGCCTGGTACCTGGCCGGCCTGGTGTTCGCCTGGCTGATCGGGCAGGGCGGCCTCGCGGCCATGGCGGAGTTCAACCGGCGCAAGGCGCAACGTCTCTACGACGCGATTGATGCCTCGGATTTCTACCACAGCCCGGTAGACCCGGCCTGTCGTTCGTGGATGAATGTGCCGTTCACGCTGGACAACCCCGACCTGGACGGCGATTTCCTGTCCGCTGCCAGGGTGGCCGGACTGCTCAATCTCAAGGGTCACCGCTCGGTCGGTGGCATGCGCGCCAGCATCTACAACGCCATGCCGGAAGCCGGCATCGATGCACTGGTCGGCCTGATGCGGGAGTTCGAACGCAGCCACGGCTGATAAAAAGAGAAAAAGGGGTCGGATCCCTTTTTACCCATGCATACGAATCCGATATGTGCACTTTGAAAAAAGGGATCCGACCCCTTTTTCCGGACACACACGTAACCATGTACAAGATTCTCACACTCAACAATATTTCCCCGCTCGGTCTGGAACGTCTGCCGCGCGAGGCCTATGAGGTCGCCTCGGAAATCCAGCACCCGGACGCCATCCTGCTGCGCTCTTTCAACATGCACGACATGGCGATACCGCCGTCGGTGAAGGCGGTCGGCCGCGCCGGCGCCGGTGTCAACAACATACCCGTGGAACGCTTGAGCGGTGCCGGCATTCCGGTGTTCAATGCACCCGGCGCCAACGCCAATGCCGTCAAGGAACTGGTGATCGCCGGCATGCTGCTCGCCTCGCGCAACATCTGCCAGGCGTGGGACTTCGCGCGTGCACTGGACGGCGACGACGCCGGCATTCACAAGGCGGTCGAGGCCGGCAAGAAACAGTTCGTCGGTTTCGAGCTGCCCGGCAAGACGCTGGGCGTCGTGGGCCTGGGTGCAATCGGCGTACAGGTCGCCAACGGGGCGCTGGCGCTGGGCATGAACGTGATCGGCTTCGATCCGGGCATCACGGTGCAGCGCGCCTGGGAGATGTCCGCGCAGGTGCGCCAGGCGACCAGCATCGAGGACCTGCTCGTCAACGTCGACTACGTCACCTTCCACGTGCCGCTGATCGACGAGACCCGCAAGCTGATCAACCGCGAGCGGCTCCGGCGTGTTCGCAAAAACCTCGTGGTGCTGAATTTCTCGCGTGACGGCGTGGTCGACGACGCGGCGGTGGTCGAGGCCATCGATGCCGGGAAGGTCTATGCCTACGTGTGCGATTTCCCGGGCAATCTGACGAAGAATCATCCGCGTGTGATTACCTTGCCCCACCTCGGCGCATCCACGTTGCAGGCGGAGGAAAACTGCGCCGTCATGGTCGCCGAGGAGGTGCGCGAATACCTGGAAAACGGCAATGTACGCAACTCGGTCAATTTTCCCGAGATGATGATGCCGCGCAGCGAGGGCTTCCGTGTGGCAATCGTCAACGAGAACGTGCCCAACATGCTCGGCCAGATCTCCACCTGCATGGCCGAGTCCGGTCTCAACATCCACGACATGCTCAACAAGTCGCGCGGCGAGCTGGCCTATACGCTGGTGGATGTCGATTCCGCGCCGCAACCGGGCTGCCTGGAAAAAATCGCCGCGATCAAGGGCGTGCTGAATGTGCGCGCGCTCTAGGCTGCCAATCAGCGCATGATCCGGTACTATCGACAGCCATGAGTGCCGACGGCAAGCTGGAGCAACTGCGCAAGCGTATCGACGTGCTGGACGAGGAGATCCAGCAGTTGATCAACGAGCGTGCTGCCTGTGCCAAGGCGGTCGCTGCCGTGAAGGTGGCCGAGGGGGGCGACACGCACTTCTACCGGCCGGAGCGCGAGGTGGCCGTGCTGCGTCGCGTCAGCGAGCGCAATACCGGTCCGATGCCGGCCGAGGAGATGGTGCGCCTGTTCCGCGAGATCATGTCCGCCTGCCTGGCGCTGGAAAAGCCGCTGACCATTGCCTATCTCGGGCCGGAAGGGACGTTTACCCAGGCGGCGGCACTCAAGCAGTTCGGCCATTCCGTGAACACATTGGCGCTGGACGGCATTGATGACGTGTTCCGCGATGTCGAGTCGGGCGCGGCCGATTACGGCGTGGTGCCGGTGGAGAATTCCACCGAGGGCGTGGTGCGCCATACCCTCGATCTGTTCCAGACCTCGCGTCTGCACATCTGCGGCGAGGTGCAGCTGCGCATTCATCACCACCTGCTGGTGAAAGATCCGGCTGCCGACATCGCGTGCGTGATGGCCCACCAGCAGGCGCTGGCACAGTGCCGCGCCTGGCTGGAGGCGAACCTGCCG
>JBATJF010000480.1:0-8918 GCA_049668345.1 Gammaproteobacteria bacterium | reverse complement strand
CTCCAGCACGCGCGGACTGGCATAGTTCTCGGAGGCAATCAGTTCGATGTGGTCTTCCTGGCGTTGACGCTCTCCCTGAAGGGCTGCCCAGAGTTCGTCGTCATAACCGGCAATGCGCATATTTTTGTCAAACATATCGGATAACTTTATGAAGTTGGTAAGAATTAACCGGATCCCGGCTGGGAGTGAATAATAGCCGATTCTGCGTGGCCGTGCTAACGAATCCATACGATGGCCTCGCGCCCGCATCTTCGCACCCACTACGGGTCAACTCGCGATCAGTGCCTCCAGCACCGCGCTCCAGGCCAGCGCCAGGTTGGTGCGGTTGTAGCCGCCACCGCCCATCACCAGCAGGCGGCCCTGGCAGTGGCGGTCAGCCAGCTCGCAGAGCCGCACTGCCGCATGGCGGTGCGCGGCCGGGGTCAGGCGCAGGTCCGTGATCGGATCGCCGTCGATACTGTCCGCGCCGCACTGGAACAGGATGAACTCAGGGGCATGCGCTTCGAGGTATTGCTCCACGCGCTGCCATGCTTCGAAAAACGCCTCGTCGCCGGCGCCCGGCGGCAACGGGATGTTGAGCTTGCTGCCCTCCGCCCGGCCCGTACCGGTTTCGCTGGCCGCGCCGGTGCCCGGATAGAGCCAGCGCCCGTCTTCATGCAGGTCTGCGAACAGCAGGTCGGGATCATCCTCGAAACCGTAGAACACGCCGTCAGCGTGATGCGCATCGATATCGACATAGGCGACACACTGCACGCCATGCACGCGACGCAGGGTTTCGATGGCGATGCCGCAGTCATTGTAGACACAGAAACCGGCGGCGCCGTCACGCCGCGCATGGTGCAGGCCGGCAATGGGCACGAAGGCACGCGTGCAGCTGCCCGACAGCAGTCGTTCGACGGCATCGAGCACGCTGCCGACGGCAAAGCAGGCGGCCTCGTGGATGCCGGGAAAGGCCGGGGTATCGCCCTGGTCGAGCCAGCCCTCGCCCGTCGCCGACTGCCGGATCACCCGTTCGACGTAGTCGCGGGTGTGAAATCGCTCGAGCGCCTCGCGCGGCGCGGACACGGGTGCGCACGTCGTGACCTTCGCCGCCAGGCCCCGGGCCTGCGCATGGCGCCAGAAGGCGTCGAGCCGGTCGGGCCCGAAGGGATGTCCGTTACCGAAACCGTAGCGGGCCAGGTCGGGTCCCACATAGACACAGGTGCTTGCCATATTCGCGTTTCCTGCTCTGTTCGGTGCCAGGAGCCTGTCCTTGTAATCTGCGCGTAGCGAGGCGCGTGGGATTTCGCGGACAGATGTTCGATCCTTTGAGGAGCATAATAGGCACTCTGTGACGAAAAGGATCGGAAATATGGACCGGAAGAACACCGCCGCAGTAGCGACATGATGACTCGGACCGGCTCCCAGGGTAGCGCGCCACCGGCCGGATGCGCACTCTCCCCATCGAACGTGAACAGAAAACGAGGAAAAAAACATCATCAAAGAGCGTGCTTGCGCAGCGCTCCTGCGACAATCAGACGCTCCTGCTGGAGATTCTCCTGTAGTGTCGTCATGCCAGGTTGTCCCGATGCACTGGACGCACCCAATCTCAATCTGGTTTGCATTTATATTATATAGTTACAGCACCTTCCTCATCCGTGGTTAACAATCTGGCAGACAGGTCTGCCCAGGCTGCAAGGCTACCGCGGTTGACTTTTACACGCCCAGGCCGGAAGGTCTGGCGCTGAGTTCACCGGCACCCGCGGCCCATGACCGTAATACTCCAGACCCTGTTCACCGTGTGCCTGCTGGGCATGGCTGCCCTGCCGCAGGCGGCGGCCGATGGCGACGCCTTCATCAGCCCCGAGCAGATTGACGGCGTCCGCAAGGTCGACGCCGAGGGCCTGATCGAGCTGGTCACCCGCACGCCCGGACTGATACTGATCGACTCGCGCATCAGCGCGGACCGCAAGGAAGGCTTCATCGAGGGTTCGATCAGCCTGCCGGACAACCAGACCGATTGCACGACACTGGCCGCCCGTATTCCGGCCCTCGACACCCCGGTGCTGTTCTATTGCAATGGCATCCGTTGCAAACGCTCGGGACACGCCGCGCAGATCGCACGCGACTGCGGCTATTCGCGCATCTTCTGGTTCCGCACCGGCATGGAAGAATGGCGCAGGCAACAGTATCCGCTGGTCCGGTAGCACCGCGCACTGCCAGGGAACAGGCAGCTTGCCCGGCCGCGGGCGACGCCTATAATGTGCGCCTTGAATCACGCACCCGGAGTGCCCCGATCGATGGCGCAGTACGTCTTTACCATGAACCAGGTGGGCAAGGTTGTCCCGCCGAAACGCAAGATCCTCGACAACATCTCGCTGTCTTTCTTTCCCGGCGCCAAGATCGGTGTGCTGGGCCTGAACGGCTCCGGCAAATCCACCCTGCTGCGCATCATGGCGGGCGTGGATACCGAGATCGAGGGCGAGGCGCGTCCACAACCCGGCATCCGCATCGGCTTCCTGGAGCAGGAGCCTCCGCTCAATCCAAACAAGGACGTACGCGGCAATCTTGAGGAAGCACTTGCGGACGTCACCGAGGCACAGCAGCAACTTGACGCGGTGTATGCCGCCTACGCGGAACCCGATGCCGACTTCGATGCCCTGGCCGCCGAACAGGCACGGCTGGAAAACATCCTGCAGGCGAGCGACGGCCACAATATCGAACGCAAGCTCGAGATCGCCGCCGAGGCACTGCGCCTGCCGCCCTGGGAGGCCGACGTCAGCAAGCTCTCCGGCGGCGAGCGCAGGCGCGTGGCGCTGTGCAAGCTGCTGCTGTCCAACCCCGACATGTTGCTGCTGGACGAACCCACCAACCACCTCGACGCCGAGAGCGTGGCCTGGCTGGAACGCTACCTGGCCGAGTTTCCCGGCACCGTGGTGGCCGTGACCCATGACCGCTACTTCCTCGACAATGTCGCCGGCTGGATCCTGGAACTCGACCGCGGCCACGGCATTCCCTGGGAGGGCAACTATTCATCGTGGCTGGAACAGAAGGAACAGCGTCTGGAGACCGAGGAGAAACAGGCCTCCGCGCGCCAGAAGGCAATGAAGGCCGAGCTGGAGTGGGTGCGCGCCGGCAGCAAGGGCCGCCATGCCAAGAGCAAGGCACGCCTGGCGCGATTCGAGGAACTCGCCTCGCAGGAATCGCAGCAGCGCAACGAAACCAAGCAGCTGTTCATTCCGCCCGGGCCGCGCCTCGGCGACCTGGTGATCGAGGCCAGGCACCTCAGCAAACGGTTCGGCGACACCCTGCTGTACGAGGACCTCAGTTTCAACCTGCCGCGCGGCGGCATCGTCGGCGTGATCGGCCCGAACGGCGCCGGCAAGACCACGCTGTTCCGCATGCTGACCGGAGCCGAGTCGCCCGACAGCGGCGAACTGCGCATCGGCGAAACGGTGCAGATCGCCTGCGTCGACCAGAGCCGTGACAGCCTGGATGGCAAAAAGACCGTGTGGCAGGAGATTTCCGATGGCCAGGACATCATCACCGTGGGGCGTACCGAACTCAATTCGCGCACCTACGTGTCGCGATTCAACTTCACCGGCAACGACCAGCAGAAGATTGTCGGCACGCTGTCAGGCGGCGAACGCAACCGTGTACACCTGGCCAAGCTGCTGAAGAGTGGCGGCAACGTGCTGCTGCTCGACGAGCCGACCAACGACCTGGACGTGGAAACCCTGCGTGCACTGGAAGAAGCCTTGCTCGACTTCCCCGGTTGTGTTGTAGTCATCTCCCACGACCGCTGGTTCCTCGACCGCATCGCGACGCACATCCTGGCATTCGAGGGCGACAGCCAGACCGTGTGGTTCGAGGGGAACTACGCTGATTACGAAGCGGACAGGAAGCGTCGTCTCGGGACCGATGCCGACCAGCCGCACCGCATCAAATACAAACGACTGGACAGCTGACCCATGCCGACCATCGCCGCGGAAGATACCGGGAAACTGAGAGAATTCGAACAGCGCATGCAGCAGGAAGGCGTCGCCGCCTTCGCCGCCGGCCCCGCCCCCTGGGATCACTGGGACGATATCGGCACCCTTGGCACCTACCAGGTATGGATGGACACCGTGCGACATAAAACCCCGGCGCCGGAACAACCGCCACGCAAACCGCTGACGACCCGCCTGCTGACCGGACTGGCCCAGCTGGCGGTGCTGGCGCTGCTGATCGGCACGACCGGGGTTTACTTCTCCGTTATCACACCGGATCAACAGGTCGCGAGCAGCGGCATCCAGCCGCCACCCATCATGCTGGCCGGCCGCCAGTCGCTGCAGCAGGTGACCAGCGCCCGGCCGGTCATCCGCACTTATCCCGATACCCTGGCACAGGACGGGCCGGCGGCAGAGGTCACGACACCTGCGGACGCTGTGGACCGCATGCCGCTGGCCGCCGCCGCGGTTCCGTTACCGGAGGAGCCGCAACCCGCACCGTCCGCCGACGCCCGGACCGATGCCGGTGACAGGGACCTGGCCATGACGCTGGATGAATTACCCGGGACGGCAGCCGGGACGATGACTGGTGCGACGAGGGCAGGCCCCGAAGCCGCTGCCGCGTCGATGCCGGCCATCAACAGCGCGGACACACCGATCAAGGCACCAGATCCCGCCGCGGACGAACCGACACAGCAGGTCGCCCTGCACACGGCGGCCATAGAGTCCCTGCCCGGCAACCCGGCCAGAAAGCCCGCGCCGGCGCAGGCTGCGCGCGACCTGCAGGACACCTGGGTCGTCAACCTCGCCTCCTACAATTTCGAATCCATGGCCAAACGCAAACTGGCCACATTCCGTGACAAGGGCGTGAACGCAGAACTCGTGCACGTCACGGTCAAGGGCAAACCCATGATCCGCATCCGCACCACCGGCTACAGGAATTCCCGCGAGGCCCGTGACTGGGTCGCGCTGCTGGAAGAACGGCTGGGACTGCAAGGTGCGTGGATTGCAAAATACCAGCCGGACGAAAAGTAATCCGGACAGACCGGGTGCAGGCGTCATTGCTGGTACGGTGCTGCGCAGTACCGTCTTGATGCAACGCATGTCAGCAATCCCCGTCGAGTCATCACCTTCCGTCCTGCGCCAGTCGTTGCATTAAGCAACGCGACGACGCAATCACCCGCTGACTGGCTCCAGACCACGCGAGTGACCAGCCATGCTTGCAACGACGAACGATGTTCCGGGACCGGTCGTCAGCAGATGTGCAGCTGATACCGTCACCGGCACAGGCACTGCTGGAACTTGCGACAAAGAACAACCCGTACCTGACGCTCGGTGGAAATGACAGGCAACCCACGGTCGCGGGAAGGTACCCCGGACAGGCTGCCTTGTTACTTTGATTGTGGATGGTTACCTGAAAGCTGTCGTACAGGCACGCACCTGAATTCATGAACTGTATTTTTCATAATCATCCGCCGGCCCCAGAAGATCAAAGCGGATTTTTACAGCATCCTTGCCATCAACCAGTATCATCCGGAGCCGCGCTTCAACTTTAGCGTCTATTCCGGTTATCACGAGCTTCCTGGCGAGATCTGCGGGAACATAGCCGATACATCGCCTTGCTCCAAAGATCCAGCCCGTCGACTCACCCATGACCCTGATAGCACTGAAATCATGTTTGTTCTCCGGTTCGCGTTGCAGATAGACCCTTCGCTTGCTGCGTTTTACGAATTTCCTTGCATAACGGTGGCAGTGGTTGTCCTCTGCAACCTCCACACCATGCGCAAAGATTCTCATACCCTCAGGGACAGGTGACCGGAATTTCGTGAATTTGGACATTCGATTTTCTATAAAATCACTACAGCGCATTCTTTACGTACATCATGTACAAGCATAGCAGGCCGGAACACGAAAGATAGTTTACGACAGTAACAGCAGTTGACGGGATGTCGAACTCTGCCTTGCCGATCGGGAATGCCACAATCCATCAATGTCCGGATTCCCGCACATAAACAGATGTGTTCGTTACAAAGCCATGGCTGTCCTCTCGTGACAGACAGTATGTGATACACGGATTCTCTGCATGGCATCAGTCCGTGAGACCTGTTGCGACCTTAACCACCTGTTCCAGCTAACAAAATGGCGGCCCGAAGGCCGCCGTAAGGATCTGGAGATGACTATGAAAAACTGCCTTTTTTAAAGACGCACCTGCAAGCTGCCATTTCCAGACTAGCGGAACTTCGGGAAGAACAACATCAGCCTGTCGACCTAATACAAATGGATTAATGTATTTTTTCATTGCAACATTGCTGCTGGCTTCATTCTGAAAGTCCTGTTCGGGCACTCCTGATGGTCGCGTGCTGGCTATGCATACCACCTGTCACGTGCAGTGCACCTCCGGAATAACCTGGCTATCAGCGCGTATTAACACGGGCGACCATTTATGAGAAATCGGGACCGCGGACTGTCCCCTATGCCTGGATCCTCCCTTGATTGAGTGGTTAACCATCAATTCAGACGAGACGTATTGCTTCTGTCGGCATGGTTGTTGGTCGGCCAAAATCGGGCATCCATCTGTCACATAAACTCCTTTCCCGGAAAGCAGTTGTACCCATACGAAAAATGGCGATCGATCCGAGCAGGCGATTCGGACGCTGACAAAACTTCGTACGCGGCGTGCGATGACGTGCGGCAATTGTTCATCGAGATCGCCTGTGCATGAAACGCGTTGATGTATGGAGACTTGCATGCGCGGGCAGCGATATCGCCGGCAAGCCCGCAGCTGGAGTAAACTTGACTGACCTGGTGACTGCCAATTCCCAACGGATCGATAACAGTGATGACTTTTCCTGAACGACTCTCCCGGCGTGAATTGATTAAAACGCTTGCTGCGCTTTGTGCCAGTGTCCTCGTACCCGCCACAAAGGCGGTCAGCCGGGAGAAGTTCATCAGCAAGCCGGTCCCGTCCACTGGCGAAGCCATGCCGGTGATCGGCCTCGGCAGCTCGCGCACCTTCAATGTCGGCGATGACATTGACGCGCGTGACAACTGCGCCGAGGTGATCCGGCACTTCCTCAATGCCGGCGGCCGCATGATCGACTCCTCGCCAATGTATGGCAGCTCGCAGCCGGTGATCGGTTACGCGCTGGATAAACTCGGCAAGTCGAGCGAGGTTTTCTCCGCCGACAAGGTATGGATCCCGGCACCGGGCAAGGGCCGTCAGCAAATGGAAGCCTCGCGCCGGTACTGGGGTGTGCCGGGCTTCGATCTCATGCAGGTGCACAACCTGGTTTCGTGGCAGGAGCACCTCGAGAACCTGTACGAGATGAAGGATAACGGCAACATACGCTACGTCGGCATCACCACCTCGCACGGCCGCCGTCACAAAGAGTTCGAGGAAGTGATGAAAAGCCGCGAACTCGATTTTGTCCAGTTCAGCTACAACCTTGTCGACCGCGAGGCCGAGCGGCGCCTCCTGCCGCTGGCGGCCGAACGCGGCATCGCGGTCATCGTCAACCGCCCGTTCCAGCGAGGCGACCTCATCCACCGCCTCGAGGAGCACCCGTTGCCGGGATGGGCCGGCGAGATCGGCTGCGCCAACTGGCCACAGTTCCTGCTCAAGTTCATCGTCTCGCACCCGGCGGTGACCTGCGCCATACCGGCGACCTCGCAGGTCGAGCATGTAAAGGAGAACATGGGCGCCTGCCATGGTGTGCTGCCCGATGCCGGCATGCGAGCCCGCATGATCGCTTACGTCGAAAACCTGTGATGGATGAATGGTGGACGTACGGCATCGCCGACCTGGTGCTGTTCACGCCAGAAACCTACTTCCGCCTGTTCGGGTTTTACCACCGCGACTGGTGGCCCATGCAGCTGGCGTGCGCGACCATGGCCGTGGTCATTTTGCTGTGCCTGTGGCTGAAACCCGCCTGGGGCGGCCGCGTGATTGCCATCCTGCTAGCCGGTTGTTGGGCGTGGGTGGGCTGGGTGTTCCTTCATCTTCGCTTCGCCCCCATCCACTGGGCCGCGGACTGGTACGCGGTCGCCTTCTTTCTCCAGGCGCTGCTGCTGTTCGTCTGCGGGGTATCGCGGCGAGGGGTGGGATTTGAAATCGGAAATTCGGTGCGCGCGGGTATCGGCGTTTTCGTCCTGCTGGGCGCGCTGCTGGTAATGCCGGTGACCGGTCACCTCACCGGGCGCGAGTGGATGCAGGCGGAGCTGTTCGCGATGACTCCCGACGCCACCGCGCTGGCCACACTCGGCCTGTTGCTGCTGGCGAAAGGGCGCGTTGCTTTCTTGCTGGTGGTGATTCCGGTGGCCTGGTGCTTCGTAAGCGGTGCTACGTTGTGGGTGCTGGAAGCACCCGAGGCAATGATACTGCCTGCTGGCGCCATGCTGACCATCGTACAGATGTTCATGCCCGTACGCCGACGAGGATAATCCGCGGGATACTTGATCCTGCCGTGATACCAGGCGAGACCGTCAATGATCGGCACTATTCTTCCAGACGGTCAATTCAAGTCACCGAAATCCCGGACAGGGTCGATCTTTCTCGTTAAGCCGTTGTTTATAAGAGTGGCTAAAGGTCCGCCCGGGGTCGACTCCCGCCTGTCAGGACCGCTAATATCAAACATGCTTAAACGTCTCGATTGAATCGATTCCTGAAACCGTCGCCGCTATATCAGAAACGACGAAAGGTCCGGACTGGGTGAAACAGACATTCGATATGTCGCATCAGGTGAGTCAGAACACATCAACCTGTATTCACGCGCTGCAGCCGGTTCCAGAGGCAGTGATCGGTCAGCCTGCGAAGTGACAAAGAGCTGGCTGGAAACCGTAAGCTCTCGCTAGTTCACCCACACCCGCGCATTGCGGAACATGCGCAGCCAGGGTCCGTCCTCGCCCCACTCCGCCGGATGCCAGGAATTGGTGAGCGTGCGGAACACGCGC
>JBATJF010000479.1:0-5183 GCA_049668345.1 Gammaproteobacteria bacterium | reverse complement strand
TCTCGGAAGCGAATTCCTTGACCGTGTTGCCGACCTCCTCGAACTCGCCGATTCCCAGGTCCAGGCCGGCAGTGACGTTCACCAGGATGCCGTTGGCGCCCATCAGGTCGATGTCCTCGAGCAGCGGACTGGCGACGGCGGCCTCGGCGGCCTCGCGTGCGCGATCGTCGCCCTTCGCGGTACCGGAACCCATCATCGCCATGCCCATTTCGGACATCACCGTGCGCACGTCCGCAAAGTCGACGTTGATCAGGCCCGGGCGGGTGATCAGCTCCGCAATACCCTGCACCGCGCCCAGCAGTACATCGTTGGCACACTTGAAGGCAGCGAGCAGACTGATCTGCTTGCCCAGTACCAGCTGCAGTTTCTCGTTCGGGATCGTGATCAGTGAATCACAGTACTGGCTCAGCTCCTTGATGCCGTTGTGTGCGACATGCAGGCGACGGCTGCCTTCGAAGGTGAACGGCTTGGTCACCACCGCCACAGTCAGGATGCCCATTTCCTTGGCGATCTGTGCCACCACCGGTGCCGCACCGGTACCGGTCCCGCCGCCCATGCCGGCGGTAATGAACAGCATGTCGGCGCCCTCGATAACCTCCGCGATGCGCTCCCGGTCTTCATGTGCGGCCTGGCGACCCACATCGGGATTGGCACCGGCACCGAGGCCCTTGGTGATGGAACCACCGATCTGCAAGGTGGTGCGTGCCGACATGTTCTGCAAGGCCTGTGCATCGGTATTGGCGCAGATGAACTCCACGCCGTCGATGTTGGCATCGACCATGTGCTGTACGGCGTTACCGCCGCCGCCACCGACACCGATTACCTTGATAACCGCACTTTGTCCGCATGAATCCAGTAATTCAAACATGATGTCTCCTCCTGAAAGAAACAACAAAAATTAGCCCTGAAAAATGATTAACAAACGCCGTGACAACCTCGCCAATCACGGCAACAATTACTCTCACTCTAGAAATTTCCCTGAAACCAGCCTTTCATCCTGTCCCACACCCCGCGTACGCCCTTGCCCAGACCGATATCCAATGACCGCTGGTCACGATTGTGATGACCGAACAGCAACAACCCGACACCGGTCGCAAATATCGGGTTGCGAACTACATCAACCAGGCCGGTGACGTACTGGGGAACGCCCAGCCGTACCGGCATGTGAAAGATCTCTTCCGCGAGGTCGACCAGCCCCTCGATCTTGGCGCTGCCGCCGGTCAGCACGATGCCCGAAGCCACCAGGTCCTCGAAACCGCTGCGCCGCAACTCGGCCTGGATCAGCGTGAGCAATTCCTCGTAGCGCGGCTCGACCACCTCGGCCAGCGTATGGCGCGCCAGCTGGCGCGGCGGCCGATCGCCGACACTCGGCACCTCGATGCTTTCATCCGCGCCGGCCATATGGGTCAGCGCGCAGGCGTACTTGATCTTGATCTCCTCGGCATGCTGCGTGGGTGTGCGCAGCGCGACGGCGATGTCATTGGTGACCTGGTCACCGGCGATCGGAATGACCGCGGTATGGCGAATCGCCCCCTCGGTAAACACCGCGATGTCGGTGGTACCGCCGCCAATATCGACGATGCAGACGCCGAGTTCCTTCTCGTCCTCGGTCAGCACCGAGTAACTGGAGGCCAGCTGTTCGAGGATGATGTCGTCCACCTCCAGTCCGCAGCGACGCACGCACTTGATGATGTTCTGCGCCGCACTGACGGCACCGGTGACCATGTGCACCTTGGCCTCAAGGCGCACACCGGACATGCCGACCGGCTCGCGGATGCCCTCCTGGTTATCGATCACGAAATCCTGCGGCAGGATGTGCAGGATTTTCTGGTCGGCCGGAATTGCCACGGCGCGTGCGGCGTCGATAACGCGTTCCACGTCGCCGGGTGTGACCTCCTTGTCGCGGATCGCCACGATGCCATGTGAATTCAGGCTGCGGATGTGGCTGCCCGCGATACCGGCATACACCGAGTGAATCTGGCAGCCTGCCATGAGTTCAGCTTCTTCCACCGCGCGCTGGATCGAGTGCACGGTGGACTCGATATTGACCACCACGCCTTTTTTCAGGCCGCGCGACGGATGCGATCCGATGCCGATCACCTCGAGTTCACCGTCAGGCATGACCTCCCCGACAATCGCCACCACCTTCGAGGTGCCGATATCCAGACCGACAATCAGATTCTTTTCAGCCTTCTTCGCCATCCTTACCCTTGTCCTGTTAACCCTTGATGCCCGTTTCACCATTGCCGCCGGTCTGTTGCCAGACCACCGAGAAACCATTGCTGTAACGCAGGTCGACGGTACGCAAATCCGCCAGCCTGGCCGCGAACACGCTGGGCCAGGCGCGGAC
This sequence comes from Gammaproteobacteria bacterium, assembly GCA_049668345.1. GTDB lineage: Bacteria > Pseudomonadota > Gammaproteobacteria > UBA9214 > UBA9214 > UBA9214. Next base: position 2,833 of record JBATJF010000479.1, on the reverse strand, counting down.
AAAGCGCTGCAGGCGCAGCCAGGGCTGCATGCGGCCGAGCTTCAGCGCGATATCGCCGGCAAGCTGCAGCTCCCACGCACGGCGCCCGTCGACCTGCAGACGCTCTACCCGCAATCCCAGCGGCGCCAGCGTCGCGCTGACCTGCCGGTAGCGTTCCAGGACCTTGCGCTCCTGGCCGTCGGGCCCGTCCAGCCAGGGCAGTTCGGTGTCGTGCTGCTCCTGTTCCGGAAAAAACGCCTCGCCGTAGCGGTTCAGGAAGCCCTGCCCGTGCCAGTGGGCAACCGGCTGCTGCTCCTCGATCTGTACACGCACGGTCTCCGGCCAGATACGCTGCACCGACGCCTTGTAAACCCAGGGCAGTGCTTCGGCGGCGGCACGTATCGACACCACGTCAACCGTGAAAAATCCGCCTGTCGCATGCGGTGCCACGGCCGCCTGCAATTGCTCCTTCTGCAGATAGCGGAAGTCGCCCTTCACCTCGACCACCCCGAGCGGGAAGCGGTAGGGATCGTAAAACCAGCGCACGCCCTGCAGCGTGGCCACCCCGAGCAAGCCCAGCAGCAGGAGACCGGACAGGGTACGTGCCCGGGCGCGCAACAGCGCGGCAAGCTGTGTCCCGATTCCGGCCTCAACCCTGGGCATGCCGCACCCCCGCGTGTCCCGTCGCGTCCCGCGCGAAACTGCTGTCCAGTATCTTCAGCACCAGTTCACCGAACGCCACGCCGCTGGCCTGCGCCGCCATCGGCACCAGGCTGTGATCCGTCAGTCCCGGCACCGTGTTGACCTCGATAAACCAGGGCCTGCCGGCAGCGTCCAGCATGAAATCGACGCGCCCCCAGCCATGCGCGCCGACCGCGCGAAACGCCTGCAGGGAAAGCTGCTGCAACTGCTGCTCCTGGCCGGCATCGAGCCCGCACGGAATGATGTAACGCGTGGTATCCGCCTGGTACTTGGCCGCGTAGTCGTAAAACGCATGCGGCGTCTCCAGCCGGATCAGCGGCAGGGCCGTCTCGCCCAGGATGCCGGTCGTGTATTCCGCGCCATCGACCCACTGCTCGACCAGCACGCTGCGGTCGAAGCGCGCCGCCGCCTGCCATGCCTGCAGTAATCCGCTTGCGCGCTCCACCTTGCTGATACCGATGCTGGAGCCTTCGTGCGCCGGCTTGACGATGACCGGGTAGTGCAGGCTGTTGCGCCGCGCAGCCACCTCCTCCTCGTTCTCCAGCAGGGCGAAATCCGGCGTGGGGATACCCGCGCTCTGCCAGATCTGCTTGGTACGCAGCTTGTCCATACCCAGCGCCGAACCCAGCACACCGCTGCCGGTATAGGGTATGCCCAGCGTTTCCAGCATGCCCTGCATGACGCCATCCTCGCCGCCGCGCCCGTGCAGCGCGATGAAGGCACGCGCGTAACCGCCACTGACGAGCCGCTCGTGCAGGCCGTCATCCGCACTGTCCAACGCATGCGCATCGACGCCAGCGGCCTGCAGCGCGGCGAGCACTGCGGCGCCGCTCCTGAGCGACACCTCGCGCTCGGCCGATCGGCCACCGAACAGCACGGCTACCTTGCCGTAGGTATGCGGATCGGTCTGCCCACTCATGCCGGCGGCTCTCCCACGATGCGCACCTCGGTCTCCAGACGCACGCCCTGCTGCTGCTCGACCGTGCCCTGCACCTGCAACAACAGCGTTTCGATATCCGCGGCGCTGGCATTGCCGGTATTGATAATGAAATTCGCGTGTTTCTCCGACACCTGTGCACCACCGACGCGCTTGCCCTTGAGACCGCAGGCCTCGATCAGGCGCGCGGCGTAATCACCCGGCGGATTGCGGAACACCGAGCCACAGCTGTACAGCTGCACCGGCTGGGTGGCGCCGCGCCGGGCCAGCAACTCGCGGATCCGCGCCTGGGCCTGCACGGCATCGCCCTTGTCCAGCGCCAGGTGGGCGGCGACGAACCATTCATCCGGCTTGCCGCCGACCGAGCGGTAGGCCACGCGGAATTCATCCGGTGTGCGGGTCTGCAGATTGCCCCGGCGGTCGACCGTCTCCACTGCTGCCACGTGCGACCAGGTCTCGCCGCCGAACGCCCCGGCATTCATCGCCAGCGCACCGCCCATGGTGCCGGGGATGCCGGCCAGGAATTCCACACCGGTCAGGCCGCTGCGGCTGGCGGTACGCGCGACCTTGGCGCAGCTCACCCCGGCCTCGGCTCGCAGCAGCTGCGCATCCAGCCAGTCCAGCCCTGTCAGCGCGCCGAACATCATCAGCACCGTGCCGGGAAAGCCGCCATCGCGCACCAGCAGGTTGCTGCCCAGCCCCACCCAGAGCAACGGTTCGGCCGGGTCCACTTCGCGCAGAAACGCGCACAGGTCGGCGAGGTCGGCCGGCCGAAAGAAGCGCCGCGCCTTGCCGCCGGCGCGCCAGCTGACGTGACGGTCCATGGGTTCATCGAACCGCAGGTCTCCGCGCCAGGACTGTGTCTGTTGCGCCGCCATCATCCCCTGTTCACCCTGCACCTGCGGCCAGTTCCACGACCAGCCGCTGCGCGGCCGCACCGATATCGCCCGCACCCAGCGTGAGCAGCAGATCGCCGTCCATCAGCAGGTCACCGAGCACGTGCGGCAGCGTGTCCAGGTCGTCGACGAACACCGGATCGACCTGGCCGCGCGCGCGGATACCGCGTGCCAGCGCGCGGCCGTCGGCGCCGGCGATGGGTGCCTCGCCTGCGGCATAGACCTCGCACAGTACCAGCACGTCGACCTCCGACAGTACCTGCGCAAAATCGTCGAACAGGTCGCGCGTGCGCGTGTAACGGTGCGGCTGGAACACCAC
>JBATJF010000478.1:0-6869 GCA_049668345.1 Gammaproteobacteria bacterium | reverse complement strand
GTCTGGCGGCGGTATCGTACCTCAACGAAGACCACGCTGTCCCGGTCCTGCATGACCAGGTCGATCTCGCCGTGCCGGCTGTGGTAGTTGCATTGCAACAGCTTCAGTCCGTGTGCCTGCAGGTGTTGCCGGGCGTACTGTTCCGCGTCCCTGCCGCGGGCGGCGGTCCCGCTGTTCAACGCAAGCCGCCGCTGTCCGTCGCGCTGATGCTGGTGGTCTGCTCGAGCAGCACGGGCAGGCCGTCCTGGAAGCGGGCGCAGCGCAGCGTTCGATTGAGCCGGCCGTGCTCGCCCAGCGACAGGTTGCCGGTGACGCCGTGATAGGCGCCGGGCATGTTGTTGCCGAGTTCGCCGAGGTAGGGAATGATGCGGTAGGCATCGATGCCCAGCGCCAGCAGACGGGCATAGCGGCTGCTGCTGTCCGGCCAGAATTCCGCGACCGAGCCCTGCAGGTGTGACCAGTTCTCGCGGCTCTCGAGTGTCCACGGCATGTCGCAGAAGATGATGCCGTTCATGTCGCTGTCCCTGGCGCGGTCGGGGATGCCGGTGTACACCCGCGAGGTGGCATACACGGGCAGGGAGGAGGCGTGGTAGAAGCTGAGCTGCGGGCGGATCAGGCGTGCCTGCCTGGGGGAGGCGATCAGGAATACGAAATCGATATCCTGGCGGCGCCGCGTCTCGAATTCCATGCGCGTACCCAGCACCCGGGCCAGTTGCTGGTAACGCGCCTTGCTCGCATCGAGGTTCAGCAGGGCGCTGATAACCTTGCCGTGGTCGGCCTCGCTGTCGGTGTAGCGCCCGGTTTCCAGTATGCGTCCGCCCAGCGCCTGCCATTCAGCGGCGAACGCGCTGTAGACACGTTCACCCCAGTCATTGTCCGGCAGCAGTGCAACACTGCGTGTCAGGCCGTTGCGCCATGCCAGGCGCGCCGCCTCGCGGGCCTCGTCCTCCGGCGCCAGGCCGAACTGGTACAGGCCCGGATTCATGAGGCCCTGGTCCTCACTCTGGTTCAGTCCGAGCACCGGTGCCGTCAGCGGTTGCAGGCCCGCCAGCGCATCCACCGATTCCTTGCGCAGCGGGCCGATCACGAAGCGTGCCCCGTCGGCCACCGCCTGCTGGTAGGCCGCGATGGCCTGTTCGGGTGAGGTGCCGGAATCGTAGATACGCAGCACCGGGCGCTTGCCGCCTTCGGGCGTGTCGTAGTAGGCGGCCAGTATACCGTCGCGCACGGCGCCGGCGACCTCGGCAAGCTCGCCCTGCAGCGGCAGCAGGACTGCCACCTGTTCCGGTGCTTGCCCGGCGGTGCGCATGGTCTCCAGCAGCCGCGCGGTGAACTGGCGGCTGGCCGGATGTTCGGGATAACGCTGCTGCCAGTGCGGAATCACCTCGGCCAGTGCATCCGGCTGCTGCAGGTACAGGCGCGTGAGTTCGACCAGCTCCATCCAGCCACTCAGCGCGTCGGGCGGTGGTGCCTTGCGCAGCTGCTGCAATTCGTTGTCGGTCAGGTTGTTGAGCGCGTCCCAGAGCGCGCGCTGGTTGGCCAGCTGCTGCTCGGGATCGGTCAGCAGGGGGTCGAGCAGGATGCGTTCCCTGGCACTGGGGAAAAACTGCGAATTCTGCAGCAGGGCCTCGGCGCGCAGCCGGTGATACTCGGTCCGCAAGTCCGCATCGGCCGGTGGGGTCTGCAGCAGGGCCAGTGCCTGTTCCGGATGCTGCTGGGCAAGTTCCAGCGCCGCGCGCCGGATGTCGTAGTGCTGTTGCAGGACACCGGTAAGGCCCGCCGCCTGCAGCTGGTCAAGCAGGGTCGCGGCGCTCGCCAGTTCGTTGCCGCGGATCAGGCTGCCCGCTGCGAGCAGTTGCAGGCGGTATTTTTCCGGGATGGCCGCCCCGGTCGCGGCCTGCAGGTAGACCTGCGCGGCACCCTGGTAGTTGCCGGCGTCCTCCAGTGCCTGCGCCTGCGTCTGCAAGCGGTCGGTGCCGGGTTTGACGAGCGGGGGCATGCCACCGCACCCGGCGAGCAGGGCGGCCAGCAGGCCGGCACACAGCCGGATTCTCCAGTTAAACGTGAAAACAGTCATGTGAAATCAGGCGCATGGATGTGCGGCAGACTCTACTGAAAAGCGGCTGTGGCGTCCACTTTTACGCGTGCCGGCCGACCGATGGCGGCGATCTCTGCTAGGATGCGGCTGCCATGTCCCGAGACGCGACAGAAAAAGGTGTGTTGTATATCGTTGCGACGCCGATCGGCAATTTGCAGGACATGACATGGCGTGCCGTCGATACCCTGAAGTCGGTCGATCGGGTTGCGGCCGAGGATACCCGGCATAGCCGCAAGCTGTTCGCGCACTATGGTATTGCCACGCCGCTGCTGGCATTGCACGAGCACAATGAGCGCGATATCAGCAGACGGCTGCTGGACCGGCTCCTGGCCGGGGAACGGATTGCACTGGTATCCGATGCCGGCACGCCGTTGATCAGCGATCCCGTATTCGTGCTGGTGCGCGCGGCGCGCCAGGCCGGCGTGCGCGTGGTGCCGGTGCCCGGGCCGTCGGCGCTGGTGGCTGCATTGTCCGTGTCCGGGTTACCGACGGACCGTTTCCTGTTCGAGGGTTTTCTGCCACCCCGGCAGGCGGCGCGCCGGCAACGCCTGCAGGCATTGCGCGGCTCGGAGGTCACGCTGGTGTTCTACGAATCCAGCCATCGCATCCTCGACAGCCTGGTCGATATGGCGGACTGCCTGGGGGCGGCACGTCATGCGGTGGTTGCGCGCGAGCTGACCAAGACCTTCGAAACCCTCGTCGAGGGAACCCTGACGGAATTGCTCGAGCGGTTGCGCAACGATGCGGATCAGCAGAAGGGTGAGTTCGTGGTGCTGGTGCAGGGCGCGGTGCATGATCCGGACCAGCTGGATGAGGCCGCACGCCACACACTCGAGGTCCTGCTCGGGCAACTGCCGCTCAGGCAGGCCGCGGCGCTGGCGGCCGGTATCAGTGGCGTCTCGAAAAACCGGCTCTACGAGTACGGGCTGGAGCTGAAAAACCGGTCGTCCTGATGTGTCGCCACGCGGGGCCAGGCTTCCTGCGCCATTCCCTGTTGCGTGCACACCGATCGCGGCCCCTGTCCCGGCTGTGGCCGCAGCAATTGCCGGCCTTGCATTCGTCAATTATCCGGCGCATCCGGTAGGCAGTCGGTGGCACGCGTTCCGCTGAATCTGATCTTCATCAATGCCAATGGTCCGGGTGTCGGTAATACTTATATGAACACATTATTCAATAAGCCGTTGCCGCTGGAGGGGGATCATGCGCACATTTACCGGGCTTCTGATCATGCTCGCGGCTTGCGCCTCCGGCGCACAGGCCGTGCCGTTCGATCCCGACTGGGGCACGCTCGGCGTGTTCAGCGCAGCGAGCAACTGCGCCCGCTGCCATCGCGCCAGCACCGATCAGGACAGTAACATTTCTCCCGTGATGCGCTATCCCGCGTCCGACACCGGCGCGGATGTCAGTCCGTCGACCCAGTGGCAGCACAGCGTCATGGCGCATGCCCTGGATGATCCCTATTACCGTGCCGCCGTGGAAGACGAGGCTGCCGTGCTGCCGGCGCTGGCCGGGTTCATCGAGGACAAGTGCCTGACCTGCCATGCGCCCATGGCGCGCACGCATGCCCACATGGCCGGCGTCGATCTGACCCAGGATGCCAGCTGCATGCTGAACGATGGTTGCTACCGGCTGGTGACGGCCGAGGCGCAGGACCCCGCGCGGGAAGGGGTCAGCTGCACGCTCTGTCACCAGATCAGGGACGCCGGCCTCGGCACCGCGGCGTCTTTCACGGGTGGCTTCCAGATCCCGGCACCCGGCGACGCGGATGCCATGACCATTTACGGCCCGTATCAAAACCCCCACCCGGGTGGCGCAAATGTCATGTTCAACAACACCGGCTACACGCCGCAGTTCGGCCAGCAGGTGACCGGCTCCGGCCACTGTGCCACCTGCCACACCCTGTATACACCGGTCGTGGACATCAATACCGATACCGCCACGGGCAATGATTTCCTGGAGCAGGGCCCGTTCCTCGAATGGCAGAACAGCGTCTACACCACCGGTGCGGCCAGGGCACAGGAATGCCAGGGCTGCCACATGCCCGAGCCGGATCCCGGTCTGTACAGCACCCGCATCAGTGTCCAGCCGAATGGCACGGTCAACGAAAACTGGCCGGTGCGCAGCCCGTTCCCCACCCATACCCTTGTCGGCGGCAATACCTACCTGCTCGAGCTGTTGCGTGACAATCGGGTGCAGCTGGGTATCGACGCCAGCACCACCGTGGCCGGGTTCGATGCGCAGATCGCAGTGACCCGCAACCTGCTGCAGACGGCAACGGCCGACCTGCTGATCAATGCGGCGAACATTGCCAATAGCGAGCTGGCCATCGATGTGCAAATCACCAACCGCACCGGTCACAAGTTTCCGAGCGGCTTTCCCAGTCGACGTGCCTGGATACACCTGACGGTCAGGGATGCGGCCAACCAGGTCATTTTCGAATCGGGCGCGGTCGATGCCAATGGCCGCATCACCACCGATGCCGCGCACCTGGCGGCGGGATGCCTGGCGGCGACCAAGCCGCAGAATTTCGACAGCAGTGCCTGCTACGAGCCGCACCGCGATGTCATCGACAATCCGTCACAGGTCGCGGTGTACGAAGCCGTGCTGGGCGATACCAATGCCGACATCACCTACATCCTGCTGTACGCCGAAGCCTATCTGAAGGACAACCGCCTGCCGCCGGAAGGGTTCACCACGGCCATGGCGAATGCGATCGAACCGCAGACGTTGCCGGTTGGCACTGGCGGCGACAGCGATTTCAACCTGGCCGGGCCGGTGGAGGGCACCGGCTCCGACACCGTCCATTACCGTGTCCCGACCGGCGGCGCGACCGGGCCATACACCGTCGATGCGGAACTGCTGTTCCAGACCATTCGCCCCGGCTTCGTCCTGGGCCTGAGCAGCAGCAACGCGCGGGTGATCGATTTCAAGGCGATGTACCGGAACAATCCACCTACCGCCGAGACGCTGGCGAGCGACAGCCGGGTCGTGACCGTACCGGTCGCGGCGCCCCCGGTCGCGAGTAGTGGTGGCGGCTGCAGCCTGGGGGGTGCGGGCCGGGTCGATCCCCTGTTGCCCGGCCTGTTGCTCGCGGCGACGGTCTTTCTTGCGTGCCGGCGTCGCGGGTGCCGCCATCACGCGCTGCCGTGACGGCCTAATGCCCACTCGACATGTTCGCGCACCAGGGCGGAAGGGTGCGCCCTGCGGCGCTCGAGGGCGGCGATGATCGCTGGTGCGGCGGGTGCGTTGCCCAGTGCCACGGCGATATTGCGCAGCCAGCAGTCGTGGCCGATACGGCGAATGGCGCTGCCGCGGGTATGCCGGTCGAAATCCTGCTCGCTCCAGTCGAACAGCTGCACGAGCATGCTGTCATCGAGCGCGTGCCGCGGCGCAAAGTCACTATCGCCGGACGGCCGGGCAAAGCGGTTCCAGGGGCAGGCCAGCTGGCAGTCATCACAGCCGTAGATGCGGTTACCGATCAGCGGGCGCAGCGCCTCCGGGATCGGGCCGCGCAGCTCGATAGTCAGGTAGGAAATGCAGCGACGCGCATCCAGGGTGTAGGGCGCGATGATCGCGCCGGTCGGGCAGGCATCGATGCAGGCGTGGCAGTCGCCGCAGTGGTCGTCAGCGGGCTTGTCCACGGGTAATGGCAGGTCGGTATACAGCTCGCCGAGAAAGAACCAGGAGCCGGCGCGCTCGTTGATCAGGTTGGTGTGCTTGCCGATCCAGCCCAGGCCCGCGTTGCGTGCCAGTGGTTTTTCCAGTACCGGCGCACTGTCGCTGAAGGCACGGTAGCCGAACGGGCCGGTCACGGCGCTGATGCGGTCGGCCAGCCGCTGCAGGCGCTGCCTGACGAGCTTGTGGTAGTCGCGGCCGAGCGCGTAGCGCGACACATAACCGCGCAGCGGGTCGCCGAGCACCGCCCCGGGTTGGCGGGCCGTGCCGGGCCAGTAATCCATGCGCAGCGAAATGACCCGCAGTGTACCCGGCAGCAGTTCCGCCGGCCGGCTGCGCCGCGTCCCGTGACGCGCCATGTAGTCCATCTCGCCGTGATGTCCGGCACGCAGCCACTCGAGCAGGCGCAACTCGTCCGCGGCCAGCTCGATGCCGGCGATACCGGCCTGCTGAAAGCCGAGCTCAAGGGCCCAGGACCGGATTTGTGCGGCCAGTGCGCCGTAATCGATCGGGTTGTCAGCTGCGGGTGGGTGGTTCATGAGGACTGGATTTGGCGGTCGGCTTCAGAGTATGTTGCCGTATTCTCTGCAATTGCAAGGCAGCTCATGACGGCAAACACCCTGACAGGCAGCGGCATCCCGCTCTACCGCGCGGCGCAGATGCGCGAACTGGACCGGCTCGCCATCGAGGCGGCCGGTATTCCCGGTTATACCCTGATGCAGCGGGCCGCCGGTGCGGCCTGGGCAGCCTTGCGCACGCGCTGGCCACAGGCGCGCACGCTGGTCGTGCTGTGCGGGGCCGGCAACAACGGCGGTGATGGCTACGTGCTGGCGCGGCTGGCGCGCGCGGACGGGCGCAACGTGCGGGTGCTGCAACTGGGCGATGAACAGCGTATCCGAGGTGATGCCCTGACAGCGCGCAGCGCCTGGCTCGAGGCCGGCGGCAGCGTGGAGTCATTCGATGCCACCCTGCTGGCGGGTGCGGACCTCATCGTCGACGCCTTGCTGGGCACCGGCTTCGCCGGCCGCCTCGACACGCACTGGATCGAGGTGATCGATACCATCAATGGAGCGGGCGTGCCGGTCATGGCCATGGA
>JBATJF010000477.1:0-7051 GCA_049668345.1 Gammaproteobacteria bacterium | reverse complement strand
CGTCCATGCAGGCGCGTCGCTCCCGCGCATCCCTGCGCTACGCGACGTACCTGCGTCCATGCAGGCAAAAAAAAGCCCGGGAATCCCCGGGCTTTTAGATGGTTGCATGGAGCCCGCCAGGCGGGTTCCATTCAAACCGGCTGCGATCAGCGCTTCTTGCGAGTAGCCGTCTTGCGCTTCGGAGCGGCCTTCTTCCGCTTCGGTGCAGCCTTCTTGCGCTTCGGTGCAGCCTTCTTGCGCTTCGGAGCGGCCTTCTTGCGCTTCGGTGCTGCCTTCTTGCGCTTCGGAGCGGCCTTCTTCCGCTTCGGTGCTGCCTTCTTCTTGGTTGCAGCCTTACGCTTCGTTGCAACCTTGCGCTTCGTTGCAACCTTCTTCTTGGTTGCAGCCTTCTTCTTTGTAGCCATAACAAACCTCCATTACATTAAATTGCCCAAGCCGAGTATAAACAAACAATTACAAAATACCAGTTTTTTGTTATTGGATATGTATCGTTGATTGTTGTCTGTTTCATCATGCAGTGAAACTGCTTTTCAAAAACGTACACAACCGTGCAAGTGTTTCGGCATGTTTACGACATGCTTGAATTTTTTACTTGTATACATGCATGAACGCGCAGTCATGCATCGCGTTGCATGCATCGCACGCGTCGTGAAGTTGGTGATGCGCACTGCGCGATGATGACGTTCGCGATGCGATGTTGATGTTCAGTGCACAATCGATGTCGTGATGTGCGAGTGCGAGTGCGAGTGCGAGTGCGAGTGCGGGATGTTGTTGCGGATGTTTTCAGGCGGGTATCGCGGGGTGACGCATAGCGTCACACATGGTCGGTATAGTTGACACTTTGGTGCTGCATTTGTTTGTGCCGGACCTAATCGACAGATCCGGGGGCGATAAAATATAACTGTAGAAACATGTAGTTACAATCTATTGAATGGTATTGCCCGGTGGTTTTGTGAAGAATTCCGACAGTGTGTTTACAGTGCGCCGTGCGCGTGTTGTGGTGGTGGATTGCGCATCTGCAGACGGTTATTCGAGGGCGAGAATGTAGTTCCATTGCGATTCGTCAACCGGCATGACGGACAGGCGATTACCTCGCCTGAGTAGTGGCAGCGCGGCCAGTTCTTCGTGTGTTTTCAACTCGGCGAGCGTAATGGTGCGTGTCAGTTTGCGCACGAAACGCACGTCGACCATGTACCAGCGTGGATTATCGGGATTACTCTTCGGATCGAAATATTTTGCCCCGGGATCGAATGCGGTGAAGTCAGGGTAGCCACCCTGAACGATTTTCATGATGCCGACGATGCCCGGTTCCTTGCAGTTCGAGTGATAGAAGAAGGCGAGGTCGCCCGGCTGCATGTCATCACGCATCATGTTGCGCACCTGGTAATTGCGCACGCCTTCCCACGTGTCCGTCCTGTTCGGCATGCGTTTCAGGTCGTCGATGCCAAACACATCAGGTTCGGATTTCATGAGCCAGTACTTCATCGAGAACCCCCGGTTTTGTTGTTAAAAAGATACAGATTGCGATCCGGCGACGGCATTGCCGGCGGCGTTATGGTGATATGCGGTGCAAGCCGGATTCCGTCGCTATTGCATCAAGCGGTACGTCCCAGCGCTCGGGGATGATCGTCGGCTGTTGCTGGAAGGCATAGGCGATACCCAGCAGGGCCGGCTTGCGCCAGTAACGACGCCCGAGCAGGAATGCAAAACTTCGATCATAGAAACCACCGCCCATGCCGATGCGGTGTCCCGCGCGATCGAATGCAACCAGGGGTGTCAGCACCAGGTCGAGTGCAGCGGGCCTGATCAGTTCTGCTTGCGCGGGTTCCGGTATGCCGAAGCGATTGGTCGCGAGTCTGGTATCCGCCTCGAAGCGTGCGAACCAGAGCCGGTTGCGGGTGAATGGCACGAGCACCGGCAGGTACACCTGCTTGCCCAGTGACCACAGGTGCTCGATTAGCGGATAGGGATCCAGTTCGCCGTCGGCGGCAAGGTAGGCTGCAATCCGCCGGCTGTTCAGGATCAGGCGCTCGCTCCGGATGTTCCGGGCCAGTTGCCGGGCGCAGTGGCTGGCCTCGGCCGGGGGGATGGATCTGCGCCGGGCGCGGAGGGTCTGGCGCAGGGCGCGGTGATCAGGCATGGCGTTGGGGAAGGGGCCGCGAACCCGTTGCGGGTGTCACTATATATATGGGGGGCATCCTCCGCTTGTGCCGGTGTCGCTGTTGCCCTTGAACCAGTGGTTCAAGAGGGGGACGGCAGTGGCGCTTCAGGCTTTCCGCACATGGCGGACATGCACACCGGCACCAGCATGAGTCCCCTGTGTTGGTGATTAGGCTCAAGGAGATCTCAGCGACTATCGAACACGGCAGGGGATGCCCGAAACTAATCGGTCAGTCGCCTTGCAGTCTAGTTCAGTTCAGACTGGCGATAATTTGCCAGCGTTTCTTCAATTCTCGAATTCAGCTTGTTGAGTCTCGCACCAACCGAGCGCGACAGGTCCGTGCCATCGATACCGAGCTCGATGGCCTCGTGGGCGATATTCAGCCCGGCCATTACCGCAATGCGATCGATCCCGACCACCTTTCCACCGGAACGGATTTCCCTCATCTTCTCGCTCAGGTGTCTGGCGGAGGCCCTGAGGGCATCCTCTTCGCCATCCGGGCAGGCGACGATGTACTCCTTGTCCAGGATAGTGATCTTGACGGCTTCGCGGGTCATATGCCGGTCTCCAGCGACTTCAGTCGGGTAACGATGGCATCGACCCGGTTGCGTACCTGGTCATGTTTTTCCAGCAGGCCGGCACGTTCCGTCGCGAGCGAATCCTGCTGGGTACGCAGCGAGCGATTTTCCCGGCTCAGGCGTGCCACGAGTTCAAGCAGCTGCTCGACCTGGGCTTCCAGTCTCACAAGTTCGTGTTCTATGCTCGGGTATTCGACTTTGTCGTTCATGCGGCCAATATAGTGCCCTTGCCGGGTACGGTCAATACAAGACACGGTGCATGCATGCCTCGTGCAAGTGGCAATCTGTGTATTTGTGCGATAATCAGTGCCATAGCGCAGGCCATGTGCAGCAGCCGGATAACAGCGGGGTCAATCAGGTGAGTCAAACAGCGACATGCAGTTACACGGAACTCAACAGGCGGCTGCAGGCGGCCGGTGCGGAAAGCGGCGCAGCCGAGGCGCACGGCCTGCTGTGCGGGATACTCGCAGCCGGAGGCAGAACACAGACTGCGGTCTGGCTGGAGTACCTGCTGGGCGAGGGCAACACGCTAAGCGTGTCGGCACAGGAATGCGGCGACCTGCTGACCGGGCTGCATGCCGATATACTAAGGGAGCTGAACGATGATGCCTTCGGCTTTAATCTCTTGCTGCCGCCCGACGAATCATCCCTGCCGCTGCGTACCCTGGCGCTGAGTGAATGGTGCGGGGGGTTCTTGTACGGACTGGCCCTGGGCGGGTTCCGGGATGACACCGACCTGCCGGAAACCGTACGCGAGGTGATGCACGATTTTTACGAGATATCCCATGCCGGTTTCACCAGCGATCCACTGGACGAGGCCGATGAGGCGGCGTACGAGGAAATCGGCGAATATGTCCGGATCAGCGTCCTGCTCCTGCATGACGAGTTGCAACCTCTGCCGGCGACCGCGCGCCTGCAATAACCGGACGAATCACGATGCTTGACCAGAAAGAATTCAGTCGCCGCCGCAAGCAGCTGATGCGCATGATGGGCAAGGGCTCGATTGCCATTATCCCTACATCCTCCGAGCAGGTACGCAACCGGGACGTGGAGTTCCCGTTCCGTGCTGACAGCGACTTCTATTACCTGACCGGCTTCAACGAACCCGATGCCGTCGCCGTGCTGATGCCCCGTCGCGATCACGGTGAGTATCTGCTGTTCTGCCGCGAACGCGATCCCGAGCTGGAAACCTGGACCGGCCGGCGCGCCGGCACCGAGGGGGCGACCGGCGAGTACTGCGCCGATGACGCCTTCCCGATCGGCGATATCGACGACATCCTGCCCGGCCTGCTCGAGGACAGCGAGCAGGTGTTCTACACCATGGGTTCGCGCCCGGAATTTGACAAGAGCGTCATGGAGTGGGTGAACCGTATCCGCCAGGGCAGCCGGCGCGGCGCGCGTACGCCGGACAAGTTTGTCGCGCTCGAGCACCTGCTGCATGACATGCGCCTGTACAAGAGCCCGGCCGAGGTGCGCGCCATGCGCGCCGCGGCCAAAGTCACCTGCAGTGCCCACCGGCGCGCCATGCAGGCCACCCGCCCCGGCTTGCACGAGTACCAGGTCGAGGCGGAACTGCTGCACGAGTTCCGTACCGCCGGCATGGTGCCGGCCTACCCGAGTATCGTCGGCGGCGGCGCCAACGGCTGCATCCTGCACTACACGAGCAACAGCGACCCGCTGCAGGACGGCGACCTGCTGCTGATCGACGCCGGTTCCGAGTACGACTGCTATGCCGCCGACGTGACGCGCACCTTCCCGGTCAGCGGCATTTTCAACAAGCCACAGCGCGCCCTCTACGAGGTGGTGCTCGCCGCACAGTCCGCGGCCATCGAGCAGGTTCGCCCCGGCAACCACTGGAACGCGCCGCACGAGGCGGCGGTCAAGGTGCTGACCCGCGGGCTGGTCAAGCTGGGCATTCTCAAGGGCAAGCCGTCCGAGTTGATCCGCAGCGAGGCCTACCGGCGTTTCTACATGCACCGCACCGGCCACTGGCTGGGCATGGACGTGCACGATGTCGGCGATTACAAGGTGGGCGATGAATGGCGCGTGCTGGAGCCGGGCATGGTGTTGACGGTGGAGCCCGGCCTGTACATTCCGGCCGGCAGCAAGGGCGTGGCAAAAAAATGGTGGAATATCGGCATCCGCATCGAGGACGACGTGCTGGTGACCCGCAAGGGCGCCGAGGTGCTGACAGCCGCGGCTCCGAAAAGCGTCGCCGACATCGAGGCACTGATGGCTGCCGCAGGCGCAGTGGCATGAGTGGCGACAGGCGGCAGGCTGGCGTGACATGAAACACTATGATGTCATCATCGCTGGTGGCGGCATGGTGGGTGCCTGCCTCGTGCGCGCCCTGTCCGGCCAGGGGCTGCGCATCGCCTCGGTCGAGGCCGTGCCCCAGGAAATACGTGATAAACCCGGCTATGACGACCGCGCCATTGCCCTGGCCTACGGAACCCGGCGCATCTTCTCCGGCCTGAACCTGTGGCATGACATCGAGGCCGGCGCCACGCCCATTCACAGCCTTCATGTCTCGGACCGCGGTCATTTCGGCGCAGTGCACATGGACTGCGCCGAGGAAGGCCTGCCGGCCATCGGCTACGTGGTGCCGGCACGTGTCATCGGGCAGGTGCTGGCGAATGCAGCCGGCGGGTTGGCCGATGTCGACAGCTACTGTCCGGCCAGTGTCGTCAGCACGGAGGCAGCGGCGGATGACGTCCGGGTCGTGATCGAGGCGCAGGGCGTAACGGAAACCGTGTCGGCGCGGCTGGTGGTGGCGGCCGATGGTGCGGATTCTGTATTGCGCGAACGGGCCGGCATCGACAGCCTGCAGACCGATTACGGCCAGACTGCCATCGTCACCAACATCACGCCGCAGCTGCCGCATCACAACATCGCCTACGAGCGCTTCACGGACACTGGCCCGCTCGCCGTCTTGCCGATGTCGGAAGGGCGCTGCGCCGTGGTGTGGACAGTGGCGAGCGCGCAGGCCGATGCCGTTATGGCACTGGATGATGCCGCATTCCTGGGCCAGTTGCAGGAACGCTTCGGGCAACGGCTGGGCCGGCTGACGCGCGCGGGCCGACGCCAGGCCTGGCCCCTGTGCCTGTTGAGCGCGCAGCGTTCGGTCGCCGGGCGGCTGGCACTGGTCGGCAATGCCATTCACACCCTGCACCCGATTGCCGGGCAGGGGTTCAACCTGGGTGCGCGCGATGTCGCCGTGCTGGCCGAGGTGATAGTCGATGCCGTGCATGCCGGCGAGGACCCGGGGTCGGCCAGCGTGCTGGCGCGTTATGCCGACTGGCGGCGTCGCGATCATGCCAATGTCACCGTGTTTACCGATGGCCTGGCGCGTCTGTTTACGCTGCCGGTACCGGGTCTGGGTATCGCGCGCAGTGCCGGCATGGTCTCGCTGGATCTGCTGCCGCCGGCCAAGCGACTGCTGACGCGGCTGACCATGGGGCGTTCCGGCCGCATGCCGCGCCTGTCGCGCGGGCTGCCGCTGTGATGCGGTATTGCTGCGTTATACCGCAGCCTTTGCGAGTGGGCAGGGTGCTGAATCGGTGGGTAGGGTGCACTCCGTGCACCGCAAATGGTGCGTAAAACGCACCCTACGTCTACGTGGCTTTTCCGCCAGTATTGAGTGTGATGCTTTATGGAACACTTTGAAGTCATCATCGTCGGCGGCGGCATCGTGGGCAGTGCCACGGCCTGTGCGCTGGGCGCTGCCGGTGTGCGCGTGGCCGTGGTCGAGGCCCGGGAACAACAGCCGGATTCCGATGTTCGGGATGCGCGCATGTACGCCATTACGCGTGCCTCCGAGCGGATCCTGCGGGCACTCGAGGTGTGGGATGCCATTGCGGCTCACGACCCCTGTGCATTCACCGACATGGAAGTCTGGGACGCCGTCGGGAATGGTGCGCTGCACTTCGATGCCGCCGAGCTCGGCGAGCCCTGCCTGGGACATATCCTCGAACCACGCAGCATCGCCAACGCCCTGCAGGAGCGGCTGCGGACACAAACCTCGATCAGCGTGCTGTGTCCGGCCAGCTGCGCCGCCGTGCACACGGCTACTGCGCAGGCGGGTGTCGTGCTGGATGACGGACGCACGCTGAACGCGAACGTGGTGGTTGCGGCAGACGGCGCGCGCTCGCCGGTACGAGCCATGCTGGGTATCGGCATCCGCAGCCTGGATTACCGGCAAAGCAGCCTGGTCGCGCTGGTGCGCACCGCACAACCACACCGCAACACGGCCTGGCAGCGGTTTCTGCCCGGGGGGCCGCTGGCCTTCCTGCCCATGGCGGATGGCTGGTGT
>JBATJF010000476.1:0-8089 GCA_049668345.1 Gammaproteobacteria bacterium | reverse complement strand
TCCCCGAGCAGCGTGGGGGCGTGCCGTACGAACTGAAAAAGTTTCTTTGGTCTCATGATATGGAACTTATCTGTAGTAGTTTTATCCAGGATGGAAGCATGCCCTGATAACGGGCAGCTACGTAAGCTGCGTCCATTGGGAAGGCAGTATATCCGAATTCGGCCAACCCATGGCCGGTACAATCACGGTCTTGTCCTCTGGCCGGGTCAGCCACGCCGCCCACCAGTGCAGGGAGCTGTTGGAGAGGATGAAATGCCGGCATTGCGTCATCAGGAACAGGTCCTGGATGACACCTTCATGCGGGTCCTTGCTGCTGGCAAAGGTGACGGGGTGGCGGCTGGTGATATTGGTGCGCGCCCAATCCATGTCCTGGGCAAAGACGAAGTAGTGCGGATTGTCGATCTGCTGTTCAATACGCGCCATGGCCTGCCGGTAATAGTCCAGCGACAGGATGTGATGCTTCGGATTCGGGACCTCCTCATAGCGGCGCACGGCCAGGCAGACGGCGTTTGCGGCCTGTATGTCTGCCAGTTCACCGGCCAGCGGACTGGTCAGTTCATCCGGGAAATGCACCAGGGTCTGCATGTCGAGGTCGTCGAAATAACGGGGCGACTGCCAGACGCCGTTGAACACCGTGGGCCGGACGATTTTCAGATGGTAGATTTCCGGATCAAACGCCAGCGTCCGCTCCTGGATGAAGCGGCGGCGCTCCAGTGGCAGCAGGCTGTTGAGCTTGCGATCCAGTGAGCGCAGGGTGCGGCCCAGCGGGAACACGCGGCTTTCCCGGCGGCTGGCCGATGTCGCGGGTGGCAGTATCCGGTCCAGCAGGTAACGGCGCCGGTAGGTGGGATCGCGCACAAAGCCGCCCTCGGTATCCAGCCTGAGCGGGACACTGTTGCGTTCTGCCAGCGCCCGGGCAAAGGCATAGATGAACAGCTGGTTGCCCAGGCCGCCGAACAACCGTGCAATGACACAGGCTGAACTCATGAACAAATGCTGCGTCACCAGCCGCAGGAAACGGGGTGAGTGGCATCGGCAAGCGCCTGCGGCGGGCGGCCCGGCATGGGCGGTCTGACGCGAAAGCCAGCCATCGGTACCCTATTCATGCCAGTAATCATTGATCCAGGTCGCCGGCCTGATGTGCTTGTACAGCTTCTTGTAGCTCTTTGCCGGCCAGATGCCGTCTGCGGCGTCATCCGGGTTGGGTGAGCCGGGGAAGGCTACCACGCGCGCGCCGGTCGGCAGTCGCGGTGCCTGCCACCAGCGCATCGGCATCGCCGGTACGCATTGCACCTTGAACAGCACGCACCACTCGTCCGGCCAGAACGCGGTGTCGGGAATGTTGCGCGTCACAAACGTCTGTTCATTGCCATAGCGCCGGATGACACCCATGAAATCGCGCTGCAGCTCCTCGAGCAGATCGGGATGGCTGCCGACCCGGAAGCGGTACACCGAGGTGTTGCCGATGTTCTGTCCCGGCTGTGTCCAGTTCTGCATGACCACGAAAGACCTGTCCGGAAGATAGTCGAAGAAGGCGTCCAGCGAACCGGTGATGACCACGTCGAGATCGAGGAACAGCCAGTCACCCTCCATGCCGGGCAGCGTGCCGGCCCACAGGGCGATCTTGCGCCAGCCCGTTTCGCGCCAGGGCAAGGGGCCTTCGATGGCAGGGCAATCCCGGTATTCGATGGCCGGATTGAGTCCCGACGGATC
Source organism: Gammaproteobacteria bacterium (assembly GCA_049668345.1). Taxonomy (GTDB): domain Bacteria; phylum Pseudomonadota; class Gammaproteobacteria; order UBA9214; family UBA9214; genus UBA9214. The sequence goes on along the minus strand of JBATJF010000476.1, from coordinate 6,376 downwards.
ATCGGTCATGCAGACAAAGCGGAACTCACCGCTGATGCTCCTGCTGACCATGCCATACAGCTTGTTGACGAAGCCGGCGTCGTACAGTGTGCCCCATTTCATGCAGACGATATTTTTCATGTGCGCGGTGATGTCTCAGGCGGGCAGGTCGGGTGCACCCTGCGGTGGCACGTGAAGTAAGCCGATGCCGAAGCCGCGCTGCTGCGGGTCGTTGATAAATTCTTCCACCTCGGCCAGCGGTTTCAGCTTCTGCCACAGGTAATATACCTGGTTGGTTGGCAGTGGCTGGCATTCCACAATATCGTGAAAACCGATCAGTCCGCCGGGACGCACGAATTCCTTGTAGTCGTTGTAATCAGCCGTCACGCCCCGCACTGTGTGGTCGCCGTCTATGAACAGGAAATCGACCTTTGTGCCGCCCAGTTCCGCGGCGACCCGCGCCCTGAATTCCGGGCTGTGCGAATTACCGCTCAGCAGTGTTACCCGGCAATTCGACCCGGGGGGCGGGAACCGGGTGAACAGGGGAGACTGGTGCGTCATGTCGATCAGGTCGCAGGTGATGACCCGTTCTGCGGCGAGATATGACCAGATCAGCGAGGTGCCGCCGCTGGCGGCGCCGATTTCCAGGATAGTCTTCGGTTCCAGCTGTTGTACCGCCCGTGCCAGCCGGGTGATCTCGGCCGGGATCTGCAGCGTTTTCACCCGCATGTAGCCATGGCCGCCGAAGTTCATCGCCCAGTCGACGACCTCATCAAGCGTACGCGGTTTCGAGTGGTATTCCTCGAGCCGTTTGAAGGCATAGCGGGAGTGAAACGGCTGGCGCAGGGTGCGGCTGAGTTGCTTGATCGAAAGGCTCATTTGTTGCTCGGTTCTTTGTTAGTCGGGTCGACCGCAATTTACCAGCTTGGCGCCTGCAAAAACAGCACGGCTGCCCGTGGCGGGTGCCGCGGTCCCGGGCAGCGGGCCGTGCGGTATGCTCATCCGCGCCGGAACAGATGTATCAGCCGCGCACGGGCCTTGCCATAGCTGTCCTGCAAGCCGCCGGTGAGGCTGTGCCGGCGAAGGGCGTGTCGTGAACAGATCCTGTGCTTCGTGTCTCCCGGTAATCCGGTGTGATGGCGCTTTTCGATTTCGCGTGCAAGCACGGCAAACAAATTATACTCGTAAAGTACGCGGCGACGGGCCTCGATGATGGCGGACAGCCGTCGCTCGTATTCCCCGGCGGCGATGGCGGAGCGAATGATGTGAGCCGCGCCCTGCGGGTCGTTCATGTCGACCGGAATGAAACTTTCCGGCGGGAAGTAGTCCGTGGCGTTGGGGCAGCCACAGTAGAACGGCAATGTCATGCCAAGGAAGGCATCGGCCAGTTTTTCGGTCCAGTGGTGGGGGCCGATGAAGTTCTCGACGGCCACGTGGTAGCGGTAGGCATCCAGGGCCTCGGCCTTGTCGTCGAGCGGACGTGCCCCGCGACCGTAGACATCCATCTCCGGCACTTCGTCCATTAGCTGGCGCATGAACCTGTTCCTGCGGTGGTGCAGTGTATGCCGCTGCCGTTTGGGTGAGAACACCATGGAGAGGTCACGGGTCTTGTGCGCCGGCGGCCTGGCGAGCATGTCGTCGAACGGGATCTCGTGCGCCTCCCCGACGCCGTAGATCCACGCCAGGCCGGCCTGCGAGAATATCCTGTCGCGGTGTGGCAGCGCCCATTCTTCCTGACTGGTCAGTACGCATCCGAACTGCCGGGTGTAGGGATTGCCGTAATGCTTGATGGAAGAGGGTTCGGTGGTGGTGAGCAGGGTATGTGCAGCCGCGCATGCCAGTTCTTCACAGCGCCTGTTGCGCGGCACATCAGGCAGGCCGGGCAGGTCTTCGTACACAACCAGCCAGTCATAATCCCGGTCTTCGGGGGCAAAGCTGAACTGGCAGTTGCCCCAGGCCGGAATGCCGCCGGGAAACTGATGCATGAAATAGCGTTGCGTTAAAGGACTCAGCAGTTTTACCCGGATGCCGGAGCTCATGGGGCGGTATCACCGGCATCCAGTTGCAGTACCATGTTGGATCGCGTCCTGGCTTTCACGGTGTAGCCATGTGCCAGCAGCCAGGACAGGATGTCACGCTTCCAGTCCGTGCCGCTGGTATGTTCGATGATGATCATGCTTGGCCACAGGGACCGGGGTGCCGTGTCGAAAAACGGAAACAGCACGGTATCTTCCATGCCCTCGACATCGATCTTCAGGGCATCTATCCGCATGATTCCCAGTTCTTCCAGCACCGTGGCCAATGGCCTCACCGGGACGGTTACCTGCCTGCCGTCCAGCTCGTGGTCGCTGATCCTGCCGCCGCCCATGTCGCCTTGCTCGGGTATGAACAGTGTTGCCTGTCCGGTTGAAGCGCCCAGGGCAACCGGCAAGGGCTTGATGCGTTCCCCGTAGCCGTTGGCCGATATGTTGAAAACCAGCCTTTCCAGGGCCAGCGGATTCGGTTCGACTGCCACAATACGCGCGGCACCGAAGGCGGCTGCAAAGAGCGAGTAATAGCCGATATTCGCACCGATATCGATGAAGATGCCGCCGTCTGCAACGCGCTCCCGCAGCGCCTCCAGTTCGATTCGATCCCGATTCCGGGAGCCGAACAGGATTTTGGCGTCGGTGACATTGTCCCACGGGTGCAGTCTGAAGCGCACGCCCTGGTAGGTGATGTCGACGGGTGTGCCGGGATGCCGTGCCCGCCAGGCGCGCGCCAGTACCCTTTTCAGCGGGCCATGCGCCAGCCCCGCCTTTTTTGCCAGTAACAGCAGGTGGTCGGTTCCGCGTGGCGCATGGTCGCCCCAGCGCCCGGGGTTTTCGGTCCGATCATTCAATTTGCTGGCCCTGTTGCACGGTATTGTGCGGGATTATCCCGTGACACGGCGGCAACGACAACGACTACGTTCCGGAATGATAGAGTGGCGGGCTGCCCGGCGGCCGTGTCTTGAAGCGCCGGTGTGCCCACAGGTACTGTTCCGGCTGCCCGCGGATGAGGGTTTCGAGCAACTCGTTGATGCGCCGGGTGTCCTCCCCGATGTCGGTGCCCGGAAAGTTTTCCAGCGCCGGCAGCAGCGTGAGCCGGTAGCCCTGCGCGCCGGGCAGGCGGGTCTGGTAGAACGGCACCACCGGTGAATGCGCCATTTTCGCCAGCGTCGAGGTGGCGGTGATGGTCGCCGCGGGTATGCCGAAGAACGGCACGAACACGCCCTTGCCGATGCCGAAGTCCTGGTCCGGGGCATACCAGACCGGTATGTTCTGGCGCAGGCTCCGGCGCATGCCGAGCAGGTTGTCGCGCAGGATGGCCTTATGGGTGAACCTGTTGCGACCGCGGCTGATGACGTATTCCATGGCGGCGTTCTTGTGTTCGCGGTACAGCACCCGGAAGGGCGCGAACATCGACAGCAGGCGGCCGCCAATTTCCAGGGTGGTGAAATGGATGCCTAGCAGGATCGCGCCATGGCCCGTCTGCAGGGCGGCGTCCAGATTCTCGAGGCCCTCTACCGTGACCAGCTTGCGCAGGCGTCGCCCGGATGCCCACCAGCTCATGCCCATCTCCAGCAGGGCGATACCCATGGATTCGAAGTTTTCTCTCGCCATCCGCGCGCGCTGCTCGCCGGAAAGCTCCGGGAAACACAGGTCGATGTTGGTCTGCACGATGCGCTTGCGGCGTCCGCCGAAGGCCCACATCAGGTGGCCGAACATGCGGCCGAGCCGGATCTGCACGCTGAAGGGCAGTCGTGTCAGGCACCACAGCAGCACGATACCGAGCCAGGTCGGCCAGTAGCGCGGTGCGTACACGCGGGTGCCATGTGTTGTCGGGCTGCTCATGCCAGGTACGGGTCGCGGGATCCGGCTGCCATTGTAACGCCCCCGCTGAACTTCTCGCATCAGTTACTGACGGCCCTGTTCCTGCGGGTCATCCTGTTGGTGCAGGGGCCCGGGCCTGTGCTTGATAATGGCCGCGGAATCCACGGAAGAACACGGAAAGATTAATCTATACAGACAAGCAGACAGCGGGACCTGCTCTCGTCTCCTTCCTGGATGCCGCTGAAGTACGCATATCGGACTGCGTCGAAGCCGGGAGTGATATGGATGATGGACATTCACTCAATCCGGAAGTCTCCGGTCGACACATGAAAACGAATGATTTCCGTGTTTTTCCGTGGATTCCGCGGCTATTTTTCAGTTCTTGTTGTTCATTTCCAGTGCGGGCCGCCTCCGCTTCCGCCTGTCCCGTCCGCTCATTCACGCATGGACGGTTGTGCTATGCTGGCGGCAGAAAAACAGCCGGTGCCTGTCTTGCGCGTCATCTATACCATCCTGCTCTACCTGCTGGCCCCCGTGGTGCTGTTGCGGCTGGCCTGGCGCGGGCTGCGCTCGCCGGCCTACCTGCGTCGCTGGCCGGAGCGTTTCGGTTTTATCGAACCGCCACTGGGCTCGCGAGTGATCTGGCTGCATGCCGTGTCGGTCGGCGAGGTGCAGGCGGCGCAACCCGTGGTCAGGGCCCTGCTCGACCGCTATCCCGATCACTCCATCCTCATCACCACGGTCACACCGACGGGATCGGCCAGGGTGCAGGCTCTGTTCGGCGGCGAAGTGGCGCACGTCTATGCCCCCTATGACCTGCCGGGTGCAGTGACACGGTTTTTCGACCGTGTCAGGCCGTGCGTGGCAATCATCATGGAAACCGAGTTGTGGCCAAACCTGTTCGCCACCTGCCGGCGCAGGTCCATACCCTTGCTGCTGCTCAACGCGCGCCTGTCGGGGAAATCGATGCGCGGCTACCGGCGTGTGCGTGTGCTGGTCGGCCAGACGCTTGCGGCGGTGTCGCAGATTGCCGCCCAGGGTAAAGCCGACGCAAAACGCTTCATCAGTCTGGGCGCGGACAATACGCGTGTGGTCGTGACCGGCAACCTGAAATTCGAGCAGCGCGTCGTGCCCAGCCTGCTGGAACGTGCCGAGGTGCTGCGCCGCGAATGGGGCGTCGGGCGCCCGGTGTGGATCGCCGCCAGCACCCACGAAGGCGAAGACGAACTGGTGCTCGATGTGTTCCGGCAGCTGCGCAAGCAGTTCGGTGACTGCCTGCTGGTGCTGGTGCCGCGTCACCCGGAGCGCTTCGAGCCGGTCGCGGACCTGTGCCGCAAGCGTGGCCTGAGCACGGTCCTGCGCAGTACGCGTGAACCGTGCAGCGCCCGGACCCAGGTATTCATTGGCGATTCCATGGGCGAGCTGCCGCTGTTCTATGCCGCTTCCGACGTGGCCTTCGTCGGTGGCAGCCTGGTACATCACGGCGGGCACAACCTGCTGGAGCCGGCCGCGCTCGGCATCCCGGTGGTGACCGGACCGCATGTGTTCAATTTCACCGAGATCTGCGACCTGCTGCTGGCGGCGAGGGCCTGTGTGAAAGTGGAAAGCGTGGCCGGACTGGAACGCGCGGTGCGCGAGTGGCTGCAGGACGCCAATGCACGACACCGGGTCGGGGAGCAGGGGCGCAAGGTCGTGGAGAAGAACCGCGGCGCTCTGGACGCGGTGCTGGCCATGATCGACCGGCAGATAGTGGATTCCTGTCAGAGTGCCGAGTAGCGCACGCCGCGGCGCGCCGCCATGGCCTCGCCGATTTCGCCAAGCGCCGTGCTGCTGAGACTGTTTGAGGCGAGCGGGAGGAATTCCGTGTTCTCGCGTGCGATATGGTCCCGGGACAATGCACAGAATACCTGTACCGCCTCGCTGAAGGCCGGGTCGCCCCGGGCCTGCGACAGCTGGCGCAGGCCGGCCGCGATACGGGTCCAGAGCCGGTCGAGTTCGACATGGTCCTTTTTCAGCCGATGCACCAGGTCGGCCAGTTTCATGGACTGGCGGTTCAGGCGCGGGAACAGGTCTTCCTCCTCGTCCTGGTGATGGGTGACCGCGTTGGTGGAGAAATAACGCAGCACCTGCTGAGCGGCCGCTGGATCGGGATCGGTCAGCAATCCTTCCAGCAGCTCGCAGTGCACGAGCATTTTCCTGTGGCAGGCACGCAGCAAGCCGATCGGGTCATCGAAACCGGGCAGTTGTTCAGGCAGGCCGTTATCGGTCATGGTATGTTCCGCTGTTCTATCCAGTGAATAGATCTGTAGGAGGAGCGGATGCAATCCGCGAACTGGTCGAGTACTGAATACTTAAAAATAGACACGGAATCCACGGAAGAACACGGAAAGATCTATTGATTTATACATGAGGCTCTTCCCCGAATCGAGTGGGTAGATTACCGTTGTAGGGCCGAATTCATTCGGCCAACAGCCTGTTGCCACTGGAGACAAGGCGTCGCCATGGCCTGTGACGCATTGCGCAGGGAGTGTCATTCCCTGCAC
>JBATJF010000475.1:0-8552 GCA_049668345.1 Gammaproteobacteria bacterium | reverse complement strand
ATCGATCCAGCCCGGCTGGACGTGTGATGCAGCAACTGGATCAACCCGAAACCCACTCAAGGAGTACAGCATGCGCCGCATCCCCTCGCTATCGCGATCCCTTACGCGTTTCCTCCTTGCGCTGCTTGCCGTGCTTGTCAGCGGTTTGCAGTCAGCCCAGGCCATGCCGGATTTTGCCCGCAAATACAACCTGAGCTGCGCGGCCTGTCACGCCGCCTATCCCCGGCTGAACAAGTTCGGCGAGCATTTCCTCGAGAACAACATGAAATTGCCCAACTGGAAGGAGGGCACCGTCTCGGGCGGCGATGACATGCTGGCCCTGCCGGCCAACCCCTCCCTGGCTGTGCGTGCCCAGGCCTATGTCCAGGCCCGGGACGGCAAGTCGATCGACCCGGTGACCGGCGCCGCCCTCGATGCCAGCACCGATTTCCAGTCACCCTACCTGGTCAAGCTGTTGTCCAGTGCCCCGCTCAGCGAACATCTGACCTACTATTTCTACGCCATCCTGGCCGAGAAAGGCGTCAACGGCGAGGCCATTGTAGAGGACGCCTGGTTTCGGCATGACGATGTGTTCGGCAGTGGCATCGGCATGCAACTGGGCCAGTTCCAGCTCTCGGATCTGATGTTCCCGCGCGAGACCCGTATGACCTTCCAGGACTTCATGGCCTACCGCATGGCCGGCATCACCTATGACCGGGGCGTGCTGTTCGACCGCGGTGTTGGCCCGCTCGACCTGGCAGTGGGTCTCGTCAACGGCAATGGCATCGAGCAGAACTTCAACATCAACAGCCCGGGCTACCGCCGGCCGGACAAGATGTTCGACAACGATAGCAGCAAGACGGTATTTGGCCGGATCGGCACCGACATCGGTCCGGTTTCGGCGGGCCTGTTCGGGCTGGCTGGCAAGCAGGACAACGCCCGGCTGGGGTCGGGCGGACTGCAGACCGATGGCCGCGAGACGGACAAGCGCATCATCGGGCTGGACCTGTCCGGTGTTATCGCTGGCAACACCTACTGGTACGGCCAGGTGCTTTGGAATTCCTGGGATGACTTCCTGGTGCAGGGCAGGGACTACGAGTGGTACGGCGGATTCGCGGGGGTCGACTACATCCCCGGCGACCGCTGGGCATTCTCGGCGCTGTATAACTATGCCGATGCCAACGATCTGGCCAACACCGACACCGTCTACGAGGGCATCGATATCAACTCCCTGTCGCTGACCGCCTCCTACTATTTCATGCGCAATGTGAAGGGTATCGGCGAGGTGAATATCGACTTCCTGTCCGAGGACAGCCAAAGCGGGACGTTCTATACCGGTCACCTGTCGAAGGAACACTACCTTCTGATCGGCTTCGATGCCGCGTTCTAGGCCGTTCATGTTCGCAAGCGGGCGTGCCGGGCGCATGCGCCTGCCGGTGGTCGGCGCAGGCTTGCTGGTCCTGATCACCGCGCTGGCCATACCGGAGCTGCTGCAGGCAGCAGACCCCCGTGAATCGTTCAAGCCGCGGCGTTTCCGGGTCGACTCCGTTCCCGGCGGCGCCGAGGTGTTCGTGATCGGCGAGCTGATCGGCACGACGCCGCTCACGCTCTCGGAACGGGATATCTATCCCAACTGGTACCCGGACGAGCAGGCCCATCTCTATGGCATGGTCGTGCTGCGCAAGGCCGGGTGCGCGGAGCATGCCCGGCGGATCGGCCTGGACGATATCGAAGCGGGCATCGAGGTACGACTGGATTGCGGGCGGAACGCGGTCGCAGAGGTGCAGCCACCCGTGTCCGAGCCGGCGCCCGCTGCTGCACCGGCAGCAGATACCGAGATGACACCCGCCGCAGCGGCAACCCTGCAACGCCGCCTGCGTCAGCTGCAGGTCTTGCAGGAACTGTTCGAGGATGGGCTGGTCACCGAGGCGGAAGAGCGCACCATCCGCAAGCGCATTCTCGACGTCCCCTGAGCGATAGCATCGATCGGCAACCAGCACCGGACCGGCTGGTTCGCCGGTGCCGCGTGTCTCATTGCGTATGCAATGAGGGCTTTGCACCGGTGGCGCAATGGTCAGCTTGGCTCGATGGCGCTCAGGTGGCGGCCGACGGCAAGCCAGGAACCCAGCAGGCCGAGCAGGATACCGCTGGCAAGCAGTCCGCCGAGCGAGAGCAGGGGCAGGGTCTCGAGTTTGAAATTGCTCTGATAGAGGCCTGCCAGCCGGGCCACCGGTTCGCCCAGCAGCCAGAAGCCGCTGACGACCAGCAGCCAGGCCAGCAACGCGCCGAGCAGGCCGTACCACAGGCCGCTGTAGAGGAACGGGCGGCGCACGAAGGCGTTGGTCGCACCGATCAGCTTGGTGACCACGATCTCGGCGCGGCGGTTCTGGATTTCCAGGCGGATGGTATTGCCGATCACCAGCAGCACGGCCAGTGCCAGCAGGGCGCCGATGACCAGAATACCGCGCCGGGCGATGTCGATCATCGCGGCGAGCCGCTGCACCCATTCCAGGTCGAGCTGGGCCAGGTCCACTTCCGGCAGGCTGCGGAGTTTTTTCTGCAATTCCGCGGCAGGTCCCGGCGCGGTGTGCTCGCGGCGCGGCGCGACGATCAGCACGGCAGGCAGCGGATTCTCGTCCAGTGCCTCGAGGGCGTCGGCAAAACCGGACTGGCTGCTGAATTCCTCCAGTGCCTGGGCCGGCGTGATCAGCTGCAGCGCGTCGACCTCCGGCCATTGCCGGATGCGCGTGGCAAGCCCTTCGGCCTGCGGGGCCGGTACATCGCCCTTGAGAAATACCGAGATGCTGGCCTGGCCGTCCCATGACCCGCTCAGGCGGTGCAGGTTATCGAGCAGCAGGTAGAGCCCGGACGGCAGTGCCAGCGCGATGCCGATAACCGCCGCCGTCATGATCGAAGGCAGCAGGTTGCGGTACAGGCGGCCCAGACTGTCGAGCGCGACCTGCGCGTGGCGCTGCAGGTAGACGCGCGGTGACAGCATGCGCGGCACCCGCTCGCGCCGACGCCGGTTTTTGCGTTTGCCGATCATGCGCAGGCTTCCGCATGTTGCACAAGACGGCCGTGTTCCAGCGCCAGCACGGGGTAGTCGAGCGAGCGGATCAGCGGGATATCGTGGCTGGCGACCAGCACCGTCACGCCGACGTCATTGAACAGGCTGAACAGCTGCATGATTTCCCGCGAGAGGTCCGGGTCCAGGTTGCCCGTCGGCTCGTCGGCCAGCAGCAGCATGGGCTTGTTGACCACGGCTCGCGCGATGCCGACACGCTGCTGTTCGCCGCCGGACAGCGTGATCGGGTAGAGGCGTTCCTTGCTGAGCAGGCCGAGCTTGTCGAGCGCTGCACGCACGCGCCGGCCGATTTCCTGGTGCCGGTAGCCGGCGATGACCAGCGGCAGGGCAACGTTGTCGAACACCGTGCGGTCGAACAGCAGGTGATGGTCCTGGAAGATGAAACCGATCCTGCGGCGAATGTACGGGATACGCCGGATGCCGATATCCGTGACGTTTTCCCCGTCCAGGAAGATCTGGCCGCGCGTGCCGCGCTCGATCAGCGCGATGAGCTTGAGCAGGGTGCTCTTGCCGGCCCCGGAATGCCCGGTGAGGAATGCCATCGAGCCCGGCTCCATGTGGAAGCTGATGTTGTTGAGCGCCTCGAACCCGCCGGGATAGCGCTTGCTGACATTGGTGAATCGAATCATTTATAAGTGAAACGTGAGACGTGAAAGGTGTACGGTGCGCATCTGCACACGTGTCGTATTACGAGAATGGCACCAGTGTAATCGCATACTGTACTTGCAACCTGTAGTAACGAAGATATCCTGAAAACGTCTCACGTCTCACGTCTCACGTCTCACGTCTCACGTCTCACGTCTCACGTCTCACGTCTCACGTCTCACGTCTCACGTCCCTGTTGCTCCTTGCCGAACAGTGCCTCGACGAACTCGGCGGCATCGAATGCGCGCAGGTTCTCGATGCCCTCGCCGACGCCGATGAAGCGGATCGGGATACCGGTCTTCCTGGCGATGGCAAAGATGATGCCGCCCCTGGCAGTGCCGTCGAGCTTGGTGAGGGTGATGCCGGTGAGGCCGACGGCTTCGTTGAATTCGCGCGCCTGGTTGAGGGCGTTCTGGCCCGTACCGGCGTCCACTACCAGCATCACCTCGTGCGGCGCCGTGGCGTCGAGCTTGCCCATGACGCGCTTGATCTTCTTCAGCTCTTCCATCAGGTTGGACTGGGTATGCAGGCGCCCGGCAGTGTCGGCGATCAGCACGTCGATATTGCGCGCGCGTGCCGACTCCACTGCGTCGAAGATGACCGAGGCGGAATCCGCGCCCTGTTGCTGGGCGATCACCGGCACGTTGTTGCGCTCGCCCCAGGTCTGCAGCTGTTCGACGGCGGCGGCGCGGAAGGTATCGCCCGCGGCCAGCATCACCTGCTTGCCCTGCTGTTGCAGGCGGTGCGCCAGCTTGCCGATGGTGGTGGTCTTGCCTGCGCCATTGATGCCGACCATGAGGATCACGAACGGGCGGGGGCTGTCGGGTATGGACAGCGGGATGCTGCAGGGCGCCAGGATGGCCTGCATGCGCTCGCGCAGCGCAGTCATCAGGGAATCGGCATCTTTGACCTGCCCGAGCGCGATCAGGTCGGTGAGATTATCGATAATCTCGCGCGTGGCCTCGATGCCGACGTCGGCGACCAGCAGCGTGGTCTCGATTTCCTCGAGCAGTTCCCGGTCGATTTTACGGTTGCTGCGCACCAGGCTGGTCACACTGTCGGCCAGGCTGCTGCGGGTCCGGGACAGGCCGGCCTTGAGCCGCGCGAACAGTCCGGCCTTTGCAGGTTTTTCCGTATCGGTCGATGATTTACTGTTCAGGAAACCTGCCATCGGATTTGTTGTCTGTGTATGAATCGGGAATTCTTCGGCTGGATATCCTATCATCCTGACCCTCTCGGGGTAACCATCGCAATACGGGGAGAAAATGAATGCGAAGTCTGCTTGCAATTATCCTGATCCTGTTCGGTCCGCTGGCATCAGCTGGCGGTGCCGTCAACGAATACATGCTCGATAACGGGTTGAAACTCATCGTCAAGGAGGACCATCGTGCCCCGGTGGTGGTGTCGCAGGTGTGGTACCGGGTCGGTGCGAGTTACGAAACCGATGGCATTACCGGCATATCGCACGTGCTGGAGCACATGATGTTCAAGGGTACCGATACCCATCCGCCCGGCGAGTTTTCGCGCATCATCGCCGGCAATGGCGGCCAGGAGAACGCCTTCACCAGCCAGGATTACACGGCCTATTTCCAGCGCCTGGAGCACAGCCGCCTGCCGGTCAGTTTCGAGCTGGAAGCAGACCGGATGCGCAAGTTGCACCTGCAGGACGAAGAATTCCAGAAAGAAATCAACGTGGTAATGGAAGAACGCCGGATGCGTACGGATGACAAGCCCACGGCGCTGACCTACGAGCAGTTCATGGCCACCGCCTACACCGCCAGTTCCTACCGCACGCCGACCATTGGCTGGATGAACGACCTCGAAAACCTCGAACTGGCCGACCTGCAGGCGTGGTACCAGCGCTGGTATGCACCGAATAACGCCATCGTTGTTGTGGTTGGCGATGTGCAACCCGAGGAGGTGCTCGCGCTGGCGAAGCAATATTTCGGACCGCTCAAGCCGGAGACGATCACCCAGTCGAAGCCGCGCGTCGAACCACCCCAGCTGGGTCGACGAGACATCCGGGTCGAGGTGCCGGCCGAAGTCCCCTACACCGTCATGGGTTTCAAGGTGCCGGTGCTGAAAACGGCCGGGGACGACACGGAACCCTATGCGCTCGAGGTGCTGGCCGGCATCCTCGATGGCGGTGACAGTGCGCGCCTGGCTACCGAGCTGGTGCGTGGCAGCCAGGTCGCTTCCAGCGCCGGCGCCGGTTATGACCTCTACAGCCGCCAGTCGGACCTGTTCCTGCTGGATGGCACACCCTCCAAGCAGCACAGTGTCGCCGAGCTGCAGCAGGCCCTGCTGGAGCAGATCAGGCGCCTGCAGGAAAAACCGGTAACGCCGGACGAACTGGCGCGCGTCAAGGCCAGGGTGGTCGCCAGTGCGGTGTACGAACAGGACTCCACCTTCTACCAGGCCATGAAAATCGGCCAGCTGGAGGCGGTCGGACTCGACTGGCGGCTGGCGGATGACTACGTGGCACGCATCAAGGCGGTGACCGCGGACCAGCTGCAGGCAGTCGCCGGCAAGTACCTGGTCGAGAAAAACCTGACCGTGGCGGAACTGGTGCCGTTGCCCATGGATTCCGGACGCAAGCCGCGTGCGGCCCTCCCGGAGGATGCCCATGTCCACTAACAAGCAGTCTGAGGCAAACCGCATGACGAAACGATTCCTGGGCGGAGCGACCCTGGCGCTGTTGCTGCTGCTGCCGGCACTGCCGGCGCGAGCCATACCGCCGATCCAGCACTGGCTGACCGATAACGGGCTGCGCGTTTACTATGTGCATGCCCCTCAATTGCCGATGGTGGATCTGAATATCACCTTTGCCGCCGGCAGCGCACGCGACAACGGGCACTCCGGGGTCGCACACATGACCAGCACCCTGCTCGATTCCGGGGCGGCCGGCCTCAGTGCCAGCGAGCTTGCAAACCGGCTCGAGGCGCTGGGTGCGGAACTCGACACCGGTTCCGCGCGCGACATGGGCTGGGTGAGCCTGCGCAGCCTGAGTGACAGTGAATACCTGCAGCCGGCGCTGGCGATCCTGGGCGACATACTCGGCAAGCCGGATTTCAACAAGCGCGACTTCGAGCGCGAGCGCGAACGCACGCTGGTCGCCCTGCGCAGGGATGAACAGTCGCCGTCGACCGTGGCCGAATACGCGCATTTCGATGCCATCTACCACGACCACCCCTACGCGCTGCGCGAAAACGGTACCGAAGCGGGTATCAAGGCACTGTCACTCGCAGATATCCGGGATTTCCACAGCCGTTACTACGTGGCGCGTAATGCCGTGCTGGCCATTGTCGGCGATATTGACCGCCAGGAAGCCGAGAAGTTGGCGGGACAGCTGGCTGCACGCCTGCCGGAAGGCAAGCGCGCCGATCCCCTGCCGCCGGTACCGCGCCTGGAAAAGGCCAGCATGGAGCATATCTACCATCCGTCCGCGCAGACCACCGTGCGCATGGGGGCGCCGGGCATGCATCGCGGCGATCCGGATTATTTCCCGCTCTATATCGGCAACCACGTGCTCGGTGGCAGCGGCCTGGTGTCGAGGCTGAGTGACGAGGTGCGTGAGAAGCGCGGCCTGTCCTACAGTGCCAGCAGCTATTTCAACCCCATGGAACAGGACGGGCCGTACCTGCTGTCACTGCAGACGCGCAATGACCAGGCCGAAGCGGCGCTTGCCGTCATGCGCGAGACCCTGCAGAAGTTTGTCGACGAGGGTCCGACCGAAAAAGAGCTGGTCGATTCGAAGAAGAATATTACCGGCGGCTTCGCGCTGCTGATCGACAGCAACTCGAAGATCCTCAGCTACCTGGTGATGATCGGCTATTACGGACTGCCACTCGATTACCTGGAGAAATTCAACGAAACGGTCGAGGCCGTCACCCGCGAGCAGATTATCGATGCCTTCCGGCGTCGCGTGCAGCCGGATGCCATGGCCACGGTGATCGTCGGCGGCGACAGCTGATACGGCGCAATACCACAACAAAGCCCTGCCACGTACACGGCCTGTCGGTTGCCGCTGACAGGCCGTATTGTTTTCTGACCACTGTCTACCCCTTGAGCCCCCGCTAAGCTGCATGCCAGGACACCCGGAAACGGGCCGGGCAGGGATGCCTGCTGTTCATCCTGGTGCAGGATCGCACCGCAGTCACACACTCAAGGAGGGGCTTATGAAACAGAAATACACGGGCTTGACGCGTCTCATGCAATCCACGCTGGTGCTTGCCGCAACTTCGCTGGCGACGGGTGCACAGGCAAACACGGTGATTTCCGAAGTGCTCTACGATGCAGTCGGTACCGATCGGGGTAATGTCTTTATCGAATTGTTCGGGGTGCCGGGCAGCTCGCTGAACGGACTGTTTCTCGAAGGCGTGAACGGCACCGACGGCAGCGTCTACAAGTCCGCGGCACTGAGCGGCCTGATCCCGTCCGACGGCGTATTCGTGATCGGCGATGACAGCGGCAACGGCAGCAGCCAGGTGAGCAATGTCGATCTTGTGCTGGATGTCGAGTTCCAGAACGGGCCGGACTCGATTGTGCTGCGTGATGCGAACGGCGTGCTGGACGCACTTGGCTACGGCGATTTCAGTTCCGCTGTCTTTGCCGGGGAGGGCGGCGCGGCACCCGACGTCGCGGGTGGCTGGAGCCTGGCGCGCGGCAACCCGCGGGTCGACAGCGACGACAATGCAGCGGATTTCTTCGGTCTCGACATCCCGACTCCCGGCCTGGTTCCGGCCAGCCCGGTGCCGGTGCCGCCGGCGCTGACACTGTTCCTGTCCGGGCTCGCCGGTCTGATCGGCGTGTCGCGGCGCAAGGGCTGAGTACGGTATGGCGT
>JBATJF010000474.1:0-2284 GCA_049668345.1 Gammaproteobacteria bacterium | reverse complement strand
CGCGCTCCTCGTCGGTCGGTGCGGCGAACGGCAGTACCCGGTAATTGCGTGCATCCAGCGGCCCCGTGATGCGACGGATGCCGCCACCCTTGCCGGCGGCGTCCGGGCCTTCGAACACCAGGATGGTAGAGACCTTTTTCTCCAGCGCCGCGCGGCACAGCTTGCTGAGCCGGGCCTGCTGTTCCCTGAGCTGGCGCTGGTAGTCCTTTTTGCCCAGATGCTTCGTCATGTCCAGCGTGCTCAGTACCGTCAGCACCGGCGCTGTCACAAGCGCGGGCTGCGGGGCATCCGGCTCGACCGTTTCGGCGGTCTCGTGCGCATTGCGCGATTCGACGGACTTGATCCGGTCACGCGCTTCACGCTCCCAGCGCACCTCGTCGAGTCGCTTGCGCACGGCGTCGCGGATGATAGTGCCGACAGTCAGGCTGCGGTAATTGGCGTCCTCGCCCTCGACGATGGTCCAGGGCGCGCGCCCGGTGCTGGTACGCATGATGGTACGTTCCGCGGCCTCGATGAAACACTCGTACATGTCCCAGTGTTTCCAGTCGCGTTCCGTCACGCGCCATTTGGTCAGGGGGTCCTTTTCGAGATTTTTCAGGCGCCGCTTCTGGGCGCTCTTGCTGAGGTGCATCCAGAACTTGAGCAGGACGACGCCGTCCTCGGTCAGCGCATTCTCGAATGCCACGACCCGGTCCAGGCTGTCCACGAACTGCGGCAGGTCCAGCTTGCCGTACACGCGGTCCAGCACCGGCCGCGAGTACCACGAACTGAGAAACAGGCCGATGCGTCCCTTGGGGGGAAGGTCACGCCAGAAGCGCCAGTACTCGGGTCGCTCGCTCTCTTCCTGGGTGGGTTCGTTGTAGGCGCGCGTGACGAGCCAGCGCGGGTCCATCCATTCATTGAGCAGGTTGACGGTCTGGCCCTTGCCGCCACCGTCCACGCCGGCGAACACGATAATGACCGGAAACTCCGCGGATTCACGCAGCTCCTGCTGCAGCTCCAGCAGTTCCTGGCGCAGCACGGGTTCGCGTTGCCTGTATTCCTCTTTCGATATGCTGGAACCGACTTCGGCTGCCTCGAACATCCATCATCCTCCTGCGTAACTCGTCCGGCGCGGTTCGCCGGTTACCCTGTCTATACACTGAAACAGTTATAACACATGGCAGTCGGCAGGCCAGATACGCGCGCCTCAGTCCGCCGCAACCGGTTCCGTGCAGTGCACCGAATCGTGACGCGGGTTGTTGACCAGCCGGCTGACCGGCCAGGCCTCCAGCGCAGTGGCGGTCCAGGGCGCGAGCATGGACAGCAGTTGCTGCCGGTCGGTATTGGCCGGGTCCAGCCACGTCGCGTAGTGCTGCGGGGCCATGATCGCCGGCATGCGTGCATGGATCGGCGCCATAAGCCGGCTGGCCGTGGTCACGATGAGGGTGCAGGAGTCGAGCGTCTGGTCCCCGTGCTGCCAGTGCTCCCACAGGCCGGCGAAGGCAAACAGGCCGCCGTCCCGCAGGTGGATGTAATGCGGGATTTTGGCATCGCCCTGCTGCTGCCATTCGTAGTAACCGGTTGCCGGGATCAGGCAGCGCCGCTGCCGGAAGGCGGCGCGGTAGGCCGGTTTCCCGGCGACCGTCTCGGCGCGGGCATTGATGGTGCTGTATTTCGTTTTCGGTTCCTTCGACCAGGCCGGCACCAGGCCCCAGTGCAGCAGCACGCACTCGCGGCCACCTTCGCCCTGACGGATCACGGCGATGTCCTGTGACGGCGCGATGTTATAGCGCGGGGCAAGCGCCGGTGTGTCCGCCAGGCCGAAATGACTGGCCAGCGTGTCCGGCAGGGCATCCAGGGAGAAACGGCCGCACACCGGACTTAGCTGCTACCCGTTGAAATGTGTCTGCAGCCTGGTGCCATGCGCAGTACTCCGCTTCAGCGTACCAGCAGCACCGGACGGTCCAGCACTTCCTGGAAGCGCTCGAGACCGCCCGTTTGCAGCAGCTCGTGGCCGGCTTCCGCGACCAGCAGCCCCGTGCCGGCGGCCTGTGCCGCCTGCAATAGACGTTGCATGTCGCTGCCACCGAGCGGCACCAGGCGGGCTGCCGGGTCGAGCGTGCCGAGCGTGGCATGCAGCCTCTCCTCCAGGCGCAGCACGCGGTCCGTACCGCCTTCGGGCAGGAATACCGTGAGGCTGGTGCCCAGGTCCCTGGCCAGGCGGGCGGCCGTGGTGATGGCGCGGGTCGCCGGTTCCGACAGGCCTGCGAGGACGCCGATGCCGGCGAGCACTGCGCCGACC